>NZ_JBPQTK010000168.1:0-10467 GCF_051386315.1 Micromonospora sp. URMC 107 | reverse complement strand
CCCCACCGCCGCCCCGACCACCCCGCCCGCGCCGGGCGGCACCTGGACGGCGGGCCGGGCGTACCAGGTCGGTGACCAGGTCACCTACGGCGGCCTGACGTACCGCTGCCGGCAGGCGCACACCGCGCTCCCCGGCTGGGAACCGCCGCACGTGCCGGCGCTCTGGACCCAGGTCTGACCGGACGGGTGCGACCCGCCGCCGCGCGCGCCGCACCCGTCACCCCTTTTTCGGATCGGAGTACGCCATGCGACGGCTGCCCACGGTCGCCCTGCTCGTCGCCCTGCTGCTGGTGCCCGGCTGCGCCGCGCGGACCGCCCCGGCGTCGCCCGCCCCCGCGCCGCCGGCAACGGCCGCGACCGGAATGAACGGCCTGGACGTGGTCTTCCTGGCCACGTTGGCGGCCCACACCGAGCAGACGTTGGAGATGGTGCGGCTCGGCCGCGACCGGGTGACCGACCGGGAGCTGCGCACCCTGGTCGCCGCCATCGAGGTCACCGAGTCCGACGAACTCGCCACGATGCGCGGCTGGCTGCGCGACGCCGGGCCGGCCGCCGCCGAGGCCGCCCGCCGGCACGACCACGGAGACCACGGGACCGCAGCCGAGGACATGGCCCGCCTGCGGACCGCCCCGGACGGGCAGGTCGAACGCGTCCTGCTGGAGCTGCTCGCCCCGCACCAGGACGCGGCGGCCGACCTGGCCCGGGCGCACCAGACGGTCGGCGCCGATCCCCGGGTACGCGACTTCGCCCGGCGCGTCGAGCAGTCCCGTACGGCCGAGGTCTCGCTGATGGCCGGGCTGGCGGCGGGCCGGCGGGCCTGACCCCGGGCGCGCCGCCGTCGGCCCGTGACCCGGCGGCCGGTCCCCGGACCCCGCCGCCGGGGGACGCCTCAGGCGTCGGCGCGCGGCTCCAGCCGGATGGAGACGGAGTTGACGCAGTGCCGGGTGTCCTTCGGGGTGAAGCCCTCGCCCCGGAAGACGTGCCCGAGGTGGCTGTCGCACCGGGCGCAGCGGATCTCGGTGCGGGCCATGCCGAGGCTCCGGTCCTCGATCTCCTTGACCGCGCCGGGGATCGCGTCGTCGAAGCTGGGCCACCCGCAGTGCGAGTCGAACTTCGTGTCGCTGGGGTAGAGCTGCGCGCCGCAGGCCCGGCAGTGGTAGGTCCCCGGCGTCTTCGTGTCGACGTACTCGCCGGTCCACGGGCGCTCGGTGCCGGCCTCCCGCAGCACCCGGAACTCCTCCGGGCTGAGCCGGACCCGCCACTCTTCCTCGGTACGGGGCAGTTCACTCTCGTCAAGACTCACCCGCCAACGGTACGCCGGACGTCGGGGGTGTGGCATATGGTCGCGCAATGGGTGGCACGAAGGCCGCGGCCGAACAGATCGAGGTGGCCGGGCGCGACGTCCGGCTGACCAGCCCCGACCGGGTGATCTTTCCGCAGCGCGGCTTCACCAAGGCCGACGTCTTCCACTACTACCTCGCGGTGGGTGACGGCATCATGCGCGCCCTGCGCGACCGTCCCACCACGTTGCAGCGCTTCCCCGAGGGCGTCGAGGGGGAGGCGTTCTTCCAGAAGCGGGTGCCCACGCGGGGCGTGCCGCCGTGGGTGCAGACGGCCACCATCAGCTTCCCGAGCGGTCGCAGCGCGGCCGAGCTCTGCCCGGCCGACCTGGCCCACGTGGCGTGGGCCGCCCAGATGGGCACCATCGTGTTCCACCCCTGGCCGGTGCGCGCCGCCGACGTCGACCGCCCCGACGAGCTGCGCATCGACCTCGACCCGCAACCCGGCACCGACTTCGCCGACGCGGCCTCCGCCGCCGGGGAGCTGCGCGGGCTCCTCGACGAGCTGGGCGCCACCGGCTGGCCGAAGACCTCCGGCGGCCGTGGCGTGCACGTCTACCTGCGGATCGCGCCACGCTGGACGTTCACCGAGGTGCGCCGGGCCACCATCGCGCTGGCCCGCGAGCTGGAGCGGCGCCGGCCGGAGCTGGTGACCACCGCCTGGTGGAAGGAGCAGCGGGGCGAGCGCGTCTTCGTCGACTACAACCAGATGGCCCGCGACCGCACGATCGCCTGCGCGTACTCGCTGCGGGCCAACGCCCGGGCCACCGTGTCCACCCCGGTCACCTGGGACGAGCTGCTCGACGTCGACCCGGACGACTTCGACCTGCGCACCGTCCCGGCCCGGCTGGCCGAGCGCGGCGACGCGCACGCCGGCATCGACGAGACCGCGTGGGACATCAGCCCGCTGCTGGAGTGGGCCGACCGGGACGCCGCCACCGGCCAGGGCGACATGCCGTACCCGCCGGACCACCCGAAGATGCCCGGCGAGCCGAAGCGCGTGCAGCCCTCCAAGGACCGCGACCGCCCCCGCTGACCGCCCGCGCCGTCAGCGCCGGTCGCCGTACGCCTCCACCGCCTCCTTGGCCGAGCGCAGGTCCGCGCCGGTCGCCTTCCGGTACGCGGCGATCGCCTTGATCTTGTCGCCCCGGGCCAGGTGCTGCGCCACCTCGGGCGGCACGGGCGAGGCGTCCACCACGCCCAGGTGGTCCATCACCAGCCGGAGCCGGCGATCGATCTCGGCGAGCCGGTACGCGGTCCGCGCCTGCTCGGCCCTGCCCGGCAACTGGGCGGCGAGCAGCGCGACGACGGCCACCATCGCGACGGTGAGGGCGATCTCCATCCGGCGATCGAAGCACACCCGCGCCATCCCGCCGCCCCCCCCGCCCGGACCGCCGGCCGACGCTGCCGGATAACGATCAAGTAACGGGCGCGAACCTTTCCCGGCCCGTCGCCGCTCTCCCTGATCGTCGGCCCGACTCCGGGCCAGGGGAGGGCGTCGGATGAAGCTGGTGTGGAGGCGGGCCCGCGAGGCGCGGGGGCTGTTGCTCGCCGCGGTGGTCGCGGCCCTGGTGGCGGTCGCGTTGGTCACCGGGCTGTCCGACTACAACCGGCGGGCCGTCGAGGCCGGCCAGCGCGCGCTGCTCAGCGGGGCGTCGTTCGAGGAGCGCAGCCTCCTGGTGAGCGGCGCGGCCGGCCGGGACGCGGCCGAGTTCGCCACCCGGGACCGGGCGGTCCGCGACGGGTTCGCCGCCGGCCTCGGCGGCACGCCGGTCACCGTGGGCGCCGCCCGGTACGGCGGTGGCCGCGAGCTGACCGGCGACCTCGGGCCCGTGGTCCCCGACGGCGACGACCCGGTCTTCGCCAGCCTGGCGACCCTCGACGACCTGCCCCGCCACGCCGAGCTGACCGGCGGCGCCTGGCCCACCCCGGGGGCCTCCCCGATGCAGGTCACGCTGCCCGAGAAGGTCGCCGGCGCGCTCGGGATGACCGCCGGCGACCGGGTGCCGATGCTGGACCGCCGCTCCGACGAGGCCAGCACGGTGGTGCTCGCGGGAACCTGGCGGCCCCGCGACCCGGCCGAGGCGTACTGGCGGCTGGCACCCGGGGTCGGGGCCGGCAGCGTCGCGGACCCCGGCACCTCGTACGGGCCGTTCGTGCTGGACCCCGCGGACTTCGTCACCACCTACCCGGGCCCGGTGTCGGCGTCCTGGGTCGTCGAGCCGGACCTCGCGGCGGCGGCCGGCGCGGGCCGGCTGCCCGACGTGCGGCAGGCGCTCACCACGGCCCTCGTCGAGGTGCCCGAGGCGGCCGGGCTGGGCTCCTCCGGCCAGACCGTCACGGCGATCGACCGGCTCCTCGACCGCGTCACCCGGGCCGACCTGGTGGGCCGTTCCTCGCTGGCCACCCCGCTGCTGCTGATCGTCGTCCTCGGCGGGTACGCCCTGGTGCTCGTCGCCGCACTGCTGCACGAGGACCGGCGGAGCCAGACCGCGCTGCTCCGGGCCCGGGGCGCCGCGCGGCGGCAACTGGCCGGCCTGGCGGCCCGGGAGGCGGCCCTGGTCGTCCTGCCCGCCGGCGTGCTGGGGCCCCTGATCGCCGGCGAGGCGCTGCGGCACGTGGGTACCGGCGGCACCGCCCCGCTGACGCTCTCGCCCGGCAACACGACGCTGGTCTGGGCCGCCGCGGCGGCCACCGCCGCCGGCTGCCTGGTCGCGATGGTCGTCCCGACGTTGCGGGGGGCCGGCACGTACGTCGCCGACATGGCTGCCCGGTCCCGTCCCACCCGCGCCGCGAGCGTCCAACGGGCCAGCCTCGACCTGGTGCTGGTCGGCTTCGCGGTGCTGGCCTGGACCCAGCTGCGCCAGTACTCGTCGCCGGTGGCCGGGGCGGCCGGCCGGCTCGGGGTGGACCCGCTGCTGGTCGCCGCGCCGACGCTGGGCGTGCTGGCCGGCGCGGTCGTGGCGTTGCGGCTGCTGCCGCCCGCGACCCGGTTCGCCGAGCGGTTCGTCGACCGCAGGCCGTGGACCGCCACCATGTTCGGCATGTGGCAGGCGGGGCGGCGCCCGCACGCCGGCCCGGTGCTGCTGCTCGCCCTCGCCGTCGGCGGCAGCACCCTGGCCTGGTCGCTGGTGACCACGGGCGAGCTGTCGCAGGCCGACCAGGCCGACCACACCGTCGGCGCCGACCTGCGGGTGATCGAGCGCACCGGCTCGGCACCCGACGCCCGGGCCGGTCAGCTCGGCGCGCTGCCCGGCGTCGGCGAGGCGCTGCCGGCCTGGCGGGACGAGATCCGCCTCGGCCGCGGCGACCTGCCGACGACGGTGGTGAGCCTCGACGCCGCGGCCGCGGCCGACGTGCTGCGGCTCAACGAGCGGCTGACCGACGAGCCGGCGCCGGCGCTGCTGGACCGGCTGACCCGGGCGCGTGGCGCGCCGACCGGCCTGGAACTGCCCGCCGGCACCCGGTCGCTCACCGGCACGGTACGCACGCCCGTGCGCGCCGCCGTCACGCCGCACCGGGTCGGCCTCTGGGTGCTGCTGACCCGGGCGGACGGGCTGGCCTTCCGGCTGCCGGCCGGCAGCAGCGGCAGCGACGGCCGCCCGGCGCCGTTCACCGTCGCCGTCCCCGCCGGGGAGGGCCCGGTGCGCCTGTCCGGCTTCGAGGTCGACGGCGGGAGCGCGCGCGGGCAGGCGTACCGCGTGGAGGTGTCGGACCTGCGGCTGGTCGGCGCCGACGGCGCGGCCCGGCCGGCGTCGCTGACCGGCGAGTGGGTGGCCGTGGACGGCCAGGGCAAGCCCGTCGGCGCGCCGGTCACGGCCACCGGCCTGAGCGCCGAGTGGGAGGTCGAGTACCGGGCGGGCGGCCGGTTCGCGTTCCAGCCGCCGAGCCGGTTCGCCGTGGTGCCGGCCGGCGAGAACCGGCCGGTGCCCGCGCTGATGACCCCGGCCGTGCGCGACGCGTTGAGCCTGGGGGTCGGTGAGACGGTCAACCTCGCGCTGTCCGGCGCGACGGTGCCGGTCACGCTGGTCGGCGAGCTGGACGAGGTGCCGTCCACGGCCGGCGAGGGCGTGCTGCTGGACCTGCCGGCGGCGGCGGAGTGGCTGGTCCGGGACCGGGGCGGCGTCCGGCCGGTCGCGGAGTGGTGGCTGAGCACCGCCGGCGACGGCCACGCCGAGGCGGCCCGCGCGGCGGCCGGGTTGGCCGGCACCACGCTGCTCGACCGGCGGGAGGTGGCCGCGCGGGCCGCCGACGACCCGTACTGGCAGGGGGCGCGCACGGGGCTGCTCGCCGCCGCGCTCGGCTCGGTGCTGCTGGCCCTGGTCGGCCTGGTCGTCGACGTCTGGGCCACCGCCCGGCACCGGCTGGGGGAGTTCGCCGTGCTGCACACGCTCGGCGCCAGCCCCCGGCTGCTGGCCCGGGCGCTGCTGGCCGAGCAGACCTTCCTGGCCGGGATCGGCGTCGGCGTGGGCCTGCTGCTGGGCGCCGCGGTCGGCGCGACCATGGCCCCGCTGGTCATCCTCACGCCGTCCGCCGGCCGGCCGGTGCCGGAGGCCGCCTTCGTGCTGCCCTGGCTGCCCATCGGCCTGACCGCGCTCGGCCTGCTGCTGGCGGCACTCGCCTTCAGCGCGTTCATCGCCCTCGGCATCCGGCAGCGGGTGGCCGTGGCGCAGCTGCGGATCGGGGGAGACCGGTGACCGGGTGGAGCGTACGGACGACCAGGAGCGGAGACGGGGCGTGGTGAGCATCGGGGCGATCGTCCGCCGGGTCCGGGCGTACGGCGGGCAGTTCCTGCTCCTCGCGGCGCTGACGCTGGTCGCCACGCTGGTGATCAGCGGGGTGCCCAGGATCGTCAACGGGCACGCCCAGGAGGGCCTGCGGGCGCACCTGGGCGCCGTGCCGCCGCAGCAGCGGGACGTGACGTACTCGACGGGACCGCTCGTCGCGACGGACAACGACACCTCCCTGGTGGGCGCGCACCAGGTCGACCTGGCGGCGCTGGAGAGCCGGCTGCCGCCGGTCGTACGGCGGATGGTCGAACACCGGTGGTTCACCGGGGAGACCGGGGCCAACCTGGTGCGAGGGCCGGACCTGGCGGCGAAGAACCTCCTGGTCCACCTCGGCCTGCGCGCCGTGCCCGGGATCGAGGAGGCCGGCACGCTGGTCGAGGGGCGCTGGCCGGCCGACGCGCCGAAGGACCAGCCGGTGCAGGTCGCGCTGGCCGCGGAGGTCGCCCGCAAGCTGAACCTGCGGCTCGGCAGCCGGCTCACCCTCATCCCCCCGGAGCCGTCCTCGCCCGACTCCCCGCCCCGCGTCCCGCTCACCGTGGTCGGTCTCTTCCAGCCCCGCGCCGACACCGACGGGCTCTGGGACGGCCTGCCGCCGCTGCCGCGCGTCGTCGAGCCGGTGGGGGACGGCCAGCCCTTCATCGCCGTCGGCGTCGTCGACCCCGCCGCGCTGAACCGTCAGGCCGTCGCCGGCTGGCCGCTGACGTTCAGCTGGCGCTACCGCCTGGGCGCCGAGGGCATCGACGCCCGTGAGCTGGACCAGGTGATCGACGGCCTCCAGCAGCTGACCCGGGAGGCGGCCGGGCGCAACGTCGTGCAGGGGCTGGACATCCCGCTGCGGCAGTTCTCCGCCGAGGTGGACAGCGCCCGGACGGTGCTCGGGGTCATCGCGGCGGGCGTACTGGCCACGCTGACCGGGCTCGTCGTGCTGGCCGCCGGGTTGCTGGTGCGCCGCCGCCGGGCGGAGTTCACCCTGCTGCGCGCCCGGGGCGGGGCGGCCACCACGAGCGCGGGCCGCAGCCTGGCCGAGGCGTTGCTGGTGGTCCCGCCCGCCGGCGCGCTCGGTTGGCTGGTCGGCGGTCTCGCCCCGGGGGCACCGGGTGGGACCCGGTGGTTCGCCGTCGCCGCGACCGTCCTGGTGGCGTCGGCGCTGCCGGTGGCCACCCTCGCCGCGTCCACCGGCGGCACCGGGCGCAACGACCTGATCCGGTCGCGCCCCTCCGCGCGTCGCCTCACGGTGGAGGCGGGACTGCTGGTCCTCGCGGGCCTCGCGGTCGTGCTGCTGCGCCGCCGCGGCCTCACCCCCGGGGAGGTCGACCCGCTGCTGGTCTCGGTCCCGGTGCTGCTGGCCGTGGCCGCGGCGGTGGTCGCCATGCGGTTGTACCCGTGGCCGCTGCGGCTGGTCAGCCGGCTCGCGGCCCGGGCCCGGGGCAGCGTCGCCTTCCTGGGCACCGCCCGGGCCGGCCGATCCGTCGTCGCCCTGCCGGTGGTGGTCGTCGTGCTGGCCATCGCGACCGCGGCGTTCTGCGCGGTGACGGCCGCCGGGATCGAGGCGAGCCGGGACCGGGCCGCCAGCCGGGTGGTCCCCGCCGACGCCCTGATCCTCGGGGAGCGCATCGCCCCGGACACGGGCGCCGAGCTGGAGCGGCTGCCGGGGGTCCGCGCCGCGAGTCCCGTGCTGTACGAGGCGGGCCAGCGCCTGGCGAAGGACGCGATCGGCACCGAGACCCGGCTCGGCGGGGTGACCGTGCTCATGGTCGACGGCCCGGCCCTGGCCCGGATCGTCCGGGAGGCCGACGTCGACGTGACGGTGCCGGCGGCGCTGCTCGCCCCGGCCGGGGGAGCCGGCCCGCTGCCCGCGGTGGTCTCCCCGACGGTCGCCGCCGAGCTGGCCGACGCCGGCCTGGCCGGCTCCGCCTTCGTCAGCGCCCAGGGCCAGCGGTACGAGTTCCGGGTCGCCGGGCAGGCGGAGAGCTTCCCGCTGCTGCGCGCGGACAGCAGCCGGTTCGTCGTCCTGCCCTGGCAGTCCCTGCCCCGGCGGGACTACGCCGCCGTGCCGACCGGCTTCCTGGTGGCGGGCGACGACCTGGACGGCGACGCGCTGCGCCGGGCCGGCGACGCGGGACAGTCCCGCTTCCAGACCGGCGGGGCGGTCACCGGCCGGGAGCGCCCGCGCGGCGTGGAGGTGCTGACCTTCGCGGACACCCGCCGGCAGGTGGGGGAGGGCGGCGCGAACGGGGTGCTCGCCTTCGGCTTCACCGCCGGCGCGGCCGGCGGGACCGTGCTCGGCCTGCTCGCGATCGCCTTCACGGTGCTCGCCGGGGCCCGCGAGCGCGGCCAGGTGCTCTCCCGGCTGCGCACCCTCGGCCTGTCCCGACGCCAGTGGCGCGGCCTGCTGCTGGTGGAGTTGGCGCCGCTGGTGGGCGTCTCGGTGGTGACCGGTGCGCTGGTCGGCACGGCCCTGCCGCTGTTGCTCACCCCGGTGCTCGGCCTGTCCGCCTTCACCGACGGCGTCGAGGTCCGGGTGGCGTTCGAGCCCGGCCTGGCGGCCGCGGTCGTCGCCCTCGGGGCACTCGCCCTCGGCTTCGCGGTCGCCGTCGAGGCCCTGAACAACCGCCGGATGCGCCTCGGCGAGGTGCTCCGGCTCGGAGAGGAGAACTGACAATGACCGCTACCGCGGAAACCACCGCCGTGCCGGACCTGGCCGCCCTGCAACAGCGGGCCGCCCAGCGCGCGGCCGAGCGGGCCGGCGGCCGGGACCGGTTGCGCGGGCACATCGTCTGCGACGGCCTGGTCCGGATCTTCAAGACCGAGGGGGTGGAGGTGGTCGCCCTGCAGGGGCTCGACCTGGTCATCGACCGGGGCGAGCTGGTGGCGATCGTCGGTGCCTCCGGCTCCGGGAAGTCGACGCTGCTGAACATCCTCTCCGGGCTGGACACGCCCACCGCCGGCATCGCCCGGGTGGGGGAGTACGACCTGCTCAACCTCTCCACCCGGCGGCGACTGAGCTACCGGCGGAGCATGGTCGGATTCGTCTGGCAGCAGACCGGCCGCAACCTGCTGCCGTACCTGACCGCGTTGGAGAACGTCGAGCTGCCGATGCGGCTCGCCGGGCGGCGGGGCGGTCGGCGGGCCCACCGCGAGCGGGCCCGCGAGCTGCTCGACATGGTCGGGGTGGGCCACTGCGCCGACCGGCGGCCCGGGCAGCTCAGCGGCGGCGAGCAGCAGCGCTGCGCGGTCGCCGTGGCGGTGGCCAACGATCCCGAGGTCCTCTTCGCCGACGAGCCGACCGGTGAGCTGGACGAGGCGACCGGAGCCGACGTCTTCGCGGCGCTGCGCACCATCAACGCCGAACTCGGCGTCACCATCGTGGTGGTCACCCACGACCACGCCGTGGCCACCCAGGTCCGCCGCACCGTCGCGATACGCGACGGCCGGACCGCCTCCGAGGTACGCCGGACCGCGCGGATCGGCGCGGACGGCAGCACCGAACTGGTCAGCGAGGAGTACGCCGTGCTCGACCGCAGCGGCCGGATGCAGCTGCCGGCGCCCTTCGTGGACGCGCTGTCGCTGCGCGACCGGGTGCGGCTCAACCTGGAGCCGGACCACGTGGAGGTGCGCCCGGGCGACCGGGGCGGTGGCGGGTGCCACGGTCACCGACGAGGTGGTCCGGGTGGAGGGGGTCAGCCGCACGTTCGGCCGTGGCGAGCACGCCGTGCACGCCGTACGGGACGTCTCGTTCTCGGCCGGGCGGGGCGAGCTGGTCGCCGTGCGCGGGCGCTCCGGGGCGGGCAAGACGACCCTGCTCAACCTGGTGGGCGGGCTGGACCGGCCCGACTCGGGTCGGGTGGTGGTCGCCGGGCACGACGTCACCGGTGCCGGGGAGAAGGAGCTGCTGGAGCTTCGCCGCGGCACGGTCGGCTTCGTGTTCCAGACCTTCGGGCTGGTGCCGATCCTGTCCGCCGCCGAGAACGTCGGCGTACCGCTGCGGTTGGCGCGGGTCCCGGCGGCCGAGCGGGAGGAGCGGGTGGCGGTGCTGCTGGAGCTGGTGGGCCTCGGCGGGCACGCGGGCCAGCGGCCGTACGAGCTCTCGGGCGGGCAGCAGCAGCGGGTGGCGGTGGCGCGGGCCCTGGCCAACGAGCCGGACCTGCTGATCGCCGACGAGCCCACCGGCCAGCTCGACTCCGAGACCGGCCGGTCGATCATGGACCTGCTCCGGGCGGTCGTGCACGCCCGCGGGATGACCGCGCTGGTCGCCACCCACGACCCGACCCTGATCGACCTCGCCGACCGCGTCCTCACCCTCCGCGACGGCCACCTCCTCCCCACCTGACCCACCC
>NZ_JBPQTK010000167.1:0-10859 GCF_051386315.1 Micromonospora sp. URMC 107 | reverse complement strand
GGGGCGGATGGGGACGACCAGGGGGCCGTGGTCGCCGGGGATGACGCGGACGGTGGCGCGGTACCAGGTGGCGAGGAGCTGCTCGGTGAGCACCTCGCGGGGGGTGCCGGCGGCCACCACCCGGCCGTCGGCCAGCAGCACCATGCGGTCGGCGTACTCGCCGGCGATGGAGAGGTCGTGCATGGTGGCGAGCACGGTCAGGCCGCGCTCGCGGCGCAGCCGGTCGACCAGCTCCAGCACCTCCTGCTGGTGGCCGATGTCCAGGGCGCTGATCGGCTCGTCCAGCAGCAGCAGGGTCGCGCCCTGGGCCAGCGCGCGGGCCAGGAAGACGCGCTGCCGCTCGCCGCCGGACAGGGTGGCCAGCTCCCGGTCGTGGAACCCGGTGAGGTCCAGCCCGTCGAGCACCTCGTGCGCGGCGGCCAGGTCGGCGGCGGACTCCCGGCCCAGTGGCGCGATGAAGGGGGTGCGGCCCAGCAGCACGTAGTCGAAGACCGACATGCCGGCCGGCACGACCGGGGACTGCGCCACCGTGGCGACCACCCGGGCGCGGTCGCGCCGACGCAGCGCCTCGCTCGGCGTACCGAAGAGGGAGACGGCGCCCGGCGCGGGCAGCAGGCCGCCGACGGCGCGCAGCAGGGTCGACTTCCCGGCGCCGTTCGGGCCGATCACGGTGACCCACTCGCCCGGGGCCACGGTCAGGTCCATGCCGGCCAGGATCGGGGTGCCGTCCAGGCGCACGTGCAGGTCGCGCACCTCGACGGCGGGCACGGTCGTCGGAGCGTCCTCGGCCGCCGCCTGCGCGGCCCGCGCGCGGCTCCCGCCCCCGGCCGGCTGCGCGGCCGGCACCCGTGCCGCGCTCACCCGAGCACCCGGCGGGAGGTACGCAGCACCAGGACGAAGAACGGGCCGCCGAGCAGCGCGGTGACCACGCCGATCGGGATCTCCGACGGGGCGGCGGCGGTGCGGGCCACCACGTCGGTCAGAGCCAGGAAGGCACCCCCGAAGAGGAGCGAGAGCGGCAGGATCACCCGGTAGCTCGACCCGGCGAGCAGCCGGACGGTGTGCGGCACGATGATCCCGACGAAGCCGATCAGGCCGGACGCGGAGACGGCGGCGGCGGTGCCGAGCGAGGCGGCGGCGATGAGCAGGTAGCGGGACCGCTGTGGGTGCAGCCCGAGGCTCGCGGCCTCGTCGTCGCCGACGGAGAGCACGTCGAGCTCCCGCCGGTGCAGCAGCACCACCAGGGCGGTGAGGAGGAAGTACGGGAGCACCAGCCGCACGTCGTGCCAGCCGGCGGTGGCGAGCCGCCCGAGCAGCCAGGAGTAGACCTGCTGGATGCTGTCGGAGTTGCGTTGCAGCAGGTAGGTCTGCCCGGCCGAGAGGAACGCGGAGACGGCCACCCCGGCGAGGATCAGCGTGGCGGTGGAGCGGCCGCGCCCGCCGGAGGCGCCCAGCAGGTAGGTCATCGCCACCGCGCCGAGCGCGCCGACGAACGCGGCCAGCGGGATGGTGAGCGGCAGCCCGGTCAGCGCCCCGCCCGCCCCGGCGCCGAGGGTGATCACCGCGGTGACCGCGAGCCCGGCCCCGGCCGCCACGCCGAGCAGGTACGGGTCGGCCAGCGGGTTGCGGAACACGCCCTGGTAGCAGCCGCCGGCCAGGGCCAGCAGCCCGCCGACCAGCAGCCCGAGCACCACCCGGGGCAGCCGCAGCTCGGTGACGATGGCGATCTCCCGCTCGGTCAGCCCGCTGTCGATGCGTACCCCGGGAATGAGGTTGAGCAGCTCGGCCGCGACGCTGCCCGGCGGCAGGCTGACCGGGCCGAGGGACACCCCGGCGACCAGCGCGACCAGCACCGCGGCGACCCCGGCGACGAGCCAGCGGGGCCGCAGCCCGGCGGGGGGGGGGGGGGGGGGGGGGGGCCGGGACGCGGTTGGCGTCCCGGCCGACCGGGCGGGCGGCGCCTTCGCGAGCGGCGGGCTCATGGACGGGTGCGGGTCACGCGGGGACCTTGGCGGTCGCGTCGACGATCACGCGGAGCAGCTCCACCACGCGGGGCCCCCAGCGGGAGGCGACGTCGTCGTCGAGGGCGACGATCTGGTTGTTCTTGACGGCGGTGACGCCGGCCCAGCCGCCGCGCGCCTTGACCGTCTCCGCGCTCTGCTTGCAGCACTTGGTGTCGGCGAGGAAGACGAAGTCCGGGTCGGCCTTGACGATGACCTCCTGGGAGAGCTGCGGGTAGCCGCCCTGCTTGCCGTCGGCGTCGGACGCGTCGGCGATGTTCTCCAGGCCCACCATCGTGTAGAGCGAGCCGATGAAGGTCTTGCTGGTGGCCGTGTAGAGCTCCGGGCCCAGCTCGTGGAAGTAGGTCAGCTTCTCGGAGCGCTTCGGCAGGTCGGCGACCAGCTTGGCGATGTCGTCCTTCATCCGCTTGGTCACGTCGGCGGCCTCGCCCGCGTGACCGGTGAGGGTGCCCAGGTCCGTGATCTGCCGGTAGGTGTCCTCCAGCGTCGTCGCCGCCGGGTTCAGCAGGACGGGGATCTTCAGCGCGGTGAGCTGCTCGACGATCTTGTTGGTGTCGTTGGCGAGCACCACCAGGTCGGGGCTCTTGCCGGCGATCGCCTCGGCGTTCGGCTGGAAGCCGGAGAGGTCGCTCTTCGGCACGTCGGCCGGGTAGTTCGAGTTGTCGTCGACGGCGGTCACCTGCTTGCCGGCGCCGATGGCGAAGAGCATCTCGGTGGCCGTCGGGGAGAGCGAGACGATCTTCTCGGGCCGCTTCTCCAGAGTCAGCGAGCCGACGGTGGCCGGGAAGGCGGCGCCGGCCGAGCTGGCGCCGGCGGCGGGGGTGTCGTCGGAGCTCTTCTCGGCGCACGCGCCGAGGGCGAGCGCGGCCACCGCGAGGGTCGCGGCGAAGAGCCGGGGGGTACGTCTGAGCACGGGTCCTCCTGTCGGTCGAGGAGCGTGGTGCTTCGCCGACAGGGAGCGGGGCGCCCGTCCGCGAGGCGCCCTTCCTCGAGAGCGCGTGTCGCGACCACGGACGCAGGCGACCTGGCTCGTTCCCCTCACGCTCCGGCGCGGCCGGGGTGGCGGGACATCACAGTTGCGGGACAGCGCCGGTGTCGCACCGGCTTCGCTGCGCGTGGTCGGTAGAACGGTAGCGCACGCCCCGGACGTGCCTCGTCGATCCAGGGCGCATCGGCGCTCGTTGATCGCCAACGGCAGCGATATGCCCTGGATCGACGTCTGCTGGCCGGTGGTGGGGCCCCGCCGGGGGCGGAGCGGGGCCCCACCGGGTCAGGAACTGGTGATGGTGACGTTGTCCACAGCCGCCTCGACCAGGCTCGCGCCCGAGGCGTCCGCCGCCTCGACGAGGATCCGCACCGACTGACCGGCGTACGGGGTGAGGTCGGCGTTGGACACCGCCCAGGCGCCGTTGCGGTTGGTGGCCGCCCCGGACTGGGTGAACAGGGCCGTGGTGCCGCCGTTGTGCACCACGCTCACCCGCAGGTAGTCGGCCGACGAGGCGTTCGAGCCGTGGGCCAGGTACCAGGCGAGGGAGAGGGTCAGCGTGCCGCTCGACGGCAGGGTCACCGCCGGCGACCGGGCGCTGGTCACGCCGCCGTCGAGGTCGTAGTCACCGGCCGCCGTGCCGGCCAGCCGGCCGGTGACGAGGTCGTTGGCGCCGGCGTACGGGGCGAGCTGCTTCGCCCCGCTGGAGGTGGTCGCCTGGGCGGCGCCCCGCTCCCACGCCCCGGCGGTCGCGGTGTCGGTGCCGCTCGGGTTGACGGTCCAGCCGGTGGCCGTCTCGAAGGTGTCCGACCAGACCGTGGTGCCGCCGCCACCGCCGCAGTACTGCGCCTGCTTGCCGATGGCCCGGTACGGGCAGTCGGCGTACTCGCTGAGCAGCAGGACCGCCTCCCGGTTCCGCGAGGTCTGGGCGGGGATCACCTCGTCGGGCGGGTAGAAGCCGCCGCCGGTCGCCGAGCCGGGGTACATCTCGAAGGTGTACGCCCAGATGCCGTGCTGGCCCCACATCCAGTCGATGCTGTCGCCGTCGGTGATGTAGAGGTCGCTGGACTGCTGCGGGGTGTAGCCGTTGGTGTTCGCCATCTGCTGGCCCAGCGTGGCGAAGGTGTTGTACTGGTCCGTCGTCATGCCCGGCGCGGTGTTGTTGTACGTGTAGCCGAACGGCCAGAGCACCAGCTCCGAGTACGTGTGGAAGTCGATGTTCGCCTTGATCTGCTGCGTGCCGCCGACGACCCGGCTGTTGACGAAGTTCCGCAGCGCCGCCGTCTCCGGCGCGGAGAACGCCGACGGGCCCCGGAAGGTGTCCGACGAGGTCGAGCCGGACGAGCCGCCGCAGCAGCCCCACTGGTAGGACCAGTTGCGGTTCAGGTCCGTGCCGACGTACGACGAGCCGCTGTTCGGCTGCCGGTTCTTGCGCCAGGAGCGGTAGGAGCCGGTGGCGATGTCGTACTCGCTGCCGTCCGGGTTGACCGTGGGCACGATCCAGATCTCCCGGGTGTTGACGATGTTGGTGACCCGGGAGTCCGTGCCGTAGCTGTCGGTGAAGAGGTTGAGCAGGTATATCGCCATCTCGACGGTCAGGTGCTCGCGGGCGTGCTGCTGCGAGTTGAACAGGATCTCCGGCTCGCTCTCGTCGGTCGCGACGTTGTCGGAGATCTTCACCGCCATCAGGTCCCGGCCCTCGTACGAGGAACCGATGCTGATCTTCCGGGCGATCCCGGGGTGGTCGGCGACCACCTTGTTCACCACGGCGGTCAGCTCGGCGTAGTCGTGGTAGTTGGAGTCCGCCGGCGGGAAGGCGGCCGTACCGACGTCCCCCTCGGCGTGGCTGTGCCCGTGGTCGTCGGTCGACGGGGCGGGGACCGCCTCCAGCCGGAAGCCGAGCCGGGTGATCGCCGCCGCCTCGGCCGGGGTGGCCGAGACGTTCAGCACGCCGTGCTCGACGAAGTCGATGGCGGCGCCGGTGCCGGCGACGGCGGTGCGGTCGTCGACCGTCCGCGGGCCGAGCACCCGGTAGGACGCCGCCGCGGAGTCGGCCCGGTCCGGGGCCGGCCGGGCGGTGGCCGGCGCGGCGGCGACCGTGAGCAGACCGAACCCGGCTGCTACGGCGACCGCCAGGCGACGGCGGAGGGTGGTGTTGCGGAAGGCCATGGACAACCTCCTCGGGGGGCGGGAGGAGATCCCGCTCGGTGGAGGACACTCCACCACCGCTCACATGGTCATATCAACATCCATCGCTGCCCAGTTTCATGTCATCCTGATCCTCACACCGGCAAGGATTTTCCAACTGTCGGCCTCTGGCGAAAGTTCCTTCCGAGCGGGACACTGACCTGCAACGATCCGTCCGTCCCTGCGGAGGACCCATGGCCAGACAACACCTGCGCACGGCCGCCCTCGCGGCCGCCACCGCGCTCACCCTTCTCGGCACCGCGGCACCCGCCGTCGCCGCGCCCGTCGCGGCACCGTCGACCACCCGCCCGGTGGTCCACGACGAACAGATCACCTTCCAGGACTGGTCCCGCTACCCCGAGTGGCGTCGCGGCACCCACGCCGGCACCCGGGCCGTCCCCGGCCTCCGGCCGGGCGTGACGCTGGCCCGACCCGTCGGCACCACCGACTACACCGACCCGCACACCGGCGTGACCAGGAGCTGGGAGTACGGGACCTGGACCTCCCCCGTCACCCAGATCGGGTTCGACGCCACCGAGCTGATCGCCTCGTGGAACGCGGACACCCCGGCCGGCACCTGGATCCAGGTGGAGATGCAGGGCACGTACAACACCGGCACCCAGACCAAGTGGTACGTGATGGGGCGGTGGGCCTCCGGCGACGCCGACATCAAGCGGACCAGCGTCAACCGGCAGGGCGACCCCTGGTCGACCATCTGGACCGACACGTTCAGCATCGACGACGCCTCCGTCGGCGTGCTGCTGCGGGCGTACCAGCTGCGGCTCACCCTCTACCGGGCCCCGGGCCAGCAGGCCGCGCCGGTCGTGCACACGGTGGGCGCGATGAGCTCCCACGTGCCGGACCGGTTCACCGTCGAGCCGAGCGCCGGCGGCATCGCCTGGGGCAAGGAACTCGCCGTGCCCCGCTACTCGCAGAACATCCACACCGGCCACTACCCCGAGTACGACGGCGGCGGCCAGGCCTGGTGCTCCCCCACCTCCACCACGATGGTGATCGAGTACTGGGGCCGTAAGGCGTCCGAGGAGGACACCTCCTGGGTCGACCCGACCTACCCGGACCCGACGGTCAACCACGCCGCCCGGATGGTCTACGACTACCAGTACGACGGCGCCGGCAACTGGCCCTTCAACACCGCGTACGCGGCCAGCTTCCCGGGCCTCGAGGCGCGGGTCACCCGGCTGCACTCGCTGGACGAGGTGGAGCGCTTCATCGCCGCCGGGATCCCGGTCGTGACCAGCCAGTCCTTCCTCGCCAGCGAGCTGGACGGGGCGGGCTACGGCACCTCGGGGCACCTGTTCGTGGTGGTCGGCTTCACCGCCGAGGGCGACGTGATCGTCAACGACCCGGCCTCGTCGAGCAACGAGGCGGTGCGCAACGTCTACAAGCGTGAGCAGTTCGAGCAGATCTGGCTGCGTACCAAGCGGACCAACGCCAGCGGCGGGGTGTCCGGCGGCTCCGGCGGCGTCGTCTACCTGATCAAGCCGACGTCGAAGCCGTGGCCGAAGGTCGCCGGCTCCACCAACTGGTGACCTGACACCGACCCGGTCGTCCGAGGGGTCCGCGTCGCCCGGCTCAGGCCGGCGACCGGACCCCTCGGTCGCTTCCGGGGGGAGCCGGGCGTCGCGGTCGCTCCGGTCGTCTCCGGCGGCCCGGCTCACCTCGGGGAGCCGGGCGCCTCCGGGTCCTGGTCCTCGCCGGCGAGGGCGGAGCGGAGGCGCTCCTTCTCGGCGCGACGGCGCTCGGCGGCGGCGGCCATCTCCTCGGCCATCTCGTCCCGCCAGCCCTTCAGCAGGAAGAACGACAGGGCGGCCGAGAAGGCCAGCGCCACCATCAGCTTGATGAAGATGTTCAGCTCGATCAGCCAGAGGGCCGCCAGCACGGCGACGAACAGCCCGATCCGGCCCAGCGTGTACTTGACCGCCGCGCTCACGTTCCGCACTCCGTTCTCCGCCGCCGGGCCTCCCGGCGGCAGGTTCAGCCCGTCCGGCGGGCCAGCCAGTGGACGCCGTGGAACCAGACCACCGCGTAACCGAGGGTGAAGGTCGCCGCCCCCAGCCCGCCGGAGAGCAGCGACGGGAGCCCGGCGGCGAGGCCGGCCACCACCAACCCGGCGACCACCCCCACCGCGGCGGCGCCGAACTCCCAGGCGCGGAAGTCGTCCCAGAAGAGCCAGGCCGGCAGGATGATCGCGAGCCAGCCGTTCGACCGGCCGAAGTCACCGCTGCCGATCAGCGCGAACGCCCAGTCGAACAGCACCACCGCCAGCACGCCGATGACCAGGCCGGCCAGGCTCACCCCGAGCAGGTCGCCCAGGGTGAGGATGCGCCCCTCGGCGTCGCGCCGGGGAAACCCGCTCCGCTGCTCGGTCATGGCCTACGAGGGTACGTGCCGGCTCAGGCCCAGACCTGCTGCGGCTCGGCGCGGCGCTCGGCCAGGGACGGCGGGGCGTCGTACTCGCGGACCACCTCGTAGCGGGTGTTCCGCTCGACGGGGCGGAAGCCGGCGTCCCAGATCAGGTGCAGCAGGTCGTCCCGGTGCATCGTGTTCGGGGTGCCGTACGAGTCGGCGTCGTGGGTGATCTTGTATTCGACGACCGAGCCGTCCAGGTCGTCGACGCCGAAGTTGAGCGAGAGCTGGGCGACCGACAACCCGTGCATGACCCAGAAGCACTTCACGTGCGGGACGTTGTCGAAGAGCAGCCGGGAGACCGCGAAGGTCTTCAGCGACTCGGCCGGCGAGGCCATCGTCGTCCGGGCCTGGATCCGGTTGCGGATCTTGCCGTCCGCCGAGTCGACGAAGTCGTGCTGGTAGCGCAGCGGGATGAAGACCGCGAAGCCGCCGGTCTCGTCCTGCAGCTCACGCAGCCGCAGCACGTGGTCGACCCGGTGCCGGGGCTCCTCGATGTGGCCGTAGAGCATGGTCGCCGGCGTCTTCATGCCCTTGCTGTGCGCCAGGGCGTGGATCCGCGACCAGTCCTCCCAGTGGCAGGCGTGGTCGACGATGTGCTGGCGGACCTCCCAGTCGAAGATCTCCGCGCCGCCGCCGGTCAGCGACTCCAGGCCGGCGTCCATCAGCTCGTCGAGGATCTCGTCGGCGCTCAGCCCGCTGATCTTCTCGAACCACTGCACCTCGGTGGCGGTGAAGCACTTGAGCTTGACGTTCGGCAGCGCCGCCTTCAGCTCGCGCAGCACCTTCGGGTAGTAGCGCCAGGGCAGGGTCGGGTGCAGGCCGTTGACGATGTGCAGCTCGGTGAGCTGCTCGTCCTCCATCTCCTTGGCCTTGCGGACCGCCTCGTCGATGCGCATCGTGTAGGCGTCCTTCTCACCCGGCTTGCGCTGGAACGAGCAGTACGCGCAGGAGGCGGAGCAGACGTTGGTCAGGTTGAGGTGCCGGTTGACGTTGAACATCACCCGGTCGCCGTTGAGCTCGGTGCGCCGGTGGTGCGCCAGCCGCCCCAGCCACGCGAGGTCGTCGCTGTCGTAGAGGGCGATCCCGTCCTCGCGGGTCAGCCGCTCGCCGGCGTACACCTTCGCTTCGAGCTCACGCTTGAGTCCGGCGTCCATCGAAAGCCACGTCCCTTCCACCTGCGGTAGGAATCGAGCGTACGTCGGCCCGCCGACGCCGCCGCAGCATGGTCGGCGCCCGTGCGCCCGCTCACCGAACTCTCAGGCTCCCGTTACCTGCCACGCATCGACATCGCTGCGTGGGTGCGGTAAGACAGGGTGGGACGTTCGCCACACGCTGGTAGCGTCCCCACGGCCGCGCCCACCCGGCGCGGCCACTCACGCCGGACGGGGAGCGGAATGGTCGACAGTGGGCGCGGGCGACGGCAGCGACGACGGAGCCCGGTGATCTCGCCGGTGCTACGTCCGGCGCTCTGGTCCGCCCTGCTCGGCGCCGTCGCCGCCACGGTCCTCGCGAACCCGGTCCACGCCGACCCGTCGCTGCCCACCAGCGTCCCTGACACCGGTTCCCGTCCGTCCTACTCCGGCCAGCTCCAGCTCCCCGGCGGTGCGCCGGTCCCCGGGCTGCCGGGCGCGGTTCCGGGGCTGCCGGGCGCGGTCCCCGGGCTGCCCGGCGCGGTCCCCGGCGTGCCGGCCGGCAACGTCGGCAACGGCCCGCTCGCCGCCCAGATCTACGCCGCCGAGGCCCAGGTCGGGCAGCTCCGTGACCAGTTGCTCCTGCTCCAGCAGAAGCGCACCGAGGCCGAGTCGCAGCGCGCCACCGCCGAGCGGGACCTCGCCCTCGCCCGGGACGCGGTGGCCCGCGCCCAGGAGGGCGCCGACGCCGCCGCCGCGGGCGCCTTCAAGGCCGCCGCCGCCCTCCCGCCCGGCGAGTTCGCCAACGACCTGCACGAGCTGAGCCGGCTCTCCCGGATCATCCGGGGCGAGAAGGCCGAGGGCGGCACCACCGCCGCCGAGGGCGAGGTGTCCCGGGCCCGCGTCGGCGAGCAGGCGGCCAGCCAGTCGATGGTCTCGGCCGAGTCCCGCCTCACGGGGGCCAAGGCGGACTACGCCGCCGGCGAGAAGGCCCTGCGCGATGCCGAGAAGAAGCTCGACAAGCTGCGGCGGGACAACGCCGCGCAGCTCATCGAGATCGAGCGCCAGCAGGAGGCCGCCGAGCAGCGCCTCGGCGCCGGCTACCTCGGCAACGAGACCGCCAACGGCCTGGCCGCCCACCCGACGGCCCTGAAGGCCCTGGCGTACGCCAAGGCACAGCTCGGCGACCCCTACCTGTGGGCCGCCGAGGGGCCGGACCGGTTCGACTGCTCGGGCCTCATCTACGCCGCCTACCGGTCGGCGGGCTACCACGGGCTGCCCCGGGTCTCTCGCGACCAGTACTACGCCACCCGGTCCCGGACCGTGTCCCGCACCGCGCTGCTCCCCGGTGACCTGCTCTTCTTCGCCTCCGGCACCAGCTGGACGACGATCCACCACATGGGCATGTACGTCGGCGGCGGCAAGATGATCCACGCGCCCACCACCGGCGACGTGGTCAAGATCTCCACCGTGCGCTGGTCGCGCCTCTACGCCGCCACCCGGGTCATCGGGGCGGTACCCGCGCCGGTCAGCACCCCCTCGCCGACGCCGACGCCGACCAAGCCGCCCGCGACGAAGCCGCCGACGACCAAGCCGCCGACCAGCCCGAAGCCGACCCCGAAGCCGACCTCGCCGTCGCCGAGCCCGTCGACGTCGCCGTCGACCTCGCCGTCGGCGACGCCCACCGGCTCCCCCACGGCCACGCCCAGCACCTCGCCGTCGCCGTCGCCGACGACCGGCAGTGTGGCGCCGACCACGGCGCAGAGCAGTTCCGAGCCGGCGGGCAGCACCTCGGCCACCGCCTCGGCGAGCACCGGCAGCTGACCACGGCCCTCGCCGGGCCCGCCGACCGGATCGGATCGACCGCCCCCGGAACGCGCTCCGGCTGTGCCGCCGGGCCGGAATGTGGCACGGTGACAGACAGGCACGCCCGGTCCGACGTCGCGGATCCGGGCGCGAGCGTGCGCGGAGGGCGAGCATGGCCGAGCAAGAGGTTCCGGCGGAGCCGGTCGACCACGGATCCACGCCCGACCGGAGCCGTGCCGAGGCACCGCGTCCCCTGACGTCCGGCGGCACCCCGTCGGCGACCACGCCCGGCGGCGCGGC
>NZ_JBPQTK010000166.1:0-10871 GCF_051386315.1 Micromonospora sp. URMC 107 | reverse complement strand
CATGGCGGCGTTCTTCACCGACCTGGGGGAGCGCTCCGCCGACGTGACCGTCATGGTCTCCAGCGAGTTCGGCCGGCTGCGGACGTACGCCCGCTGGTGCCGCCGCGACGCGGACCCGGCGGCCGGCGGCTGCTGGCCGCGCTGCTCGTCGTCGGCCTGCTCGCCAGCGTGCTGCCCTGGTGGCTGGACACCCCGGCCAACTCGCTGCGGACGACGGCCGCCACCCTCACCGCCGCCGGCCGGATCACCGGGCTGGTCGCCGGCTACCTGCTGCTCGTGCAGGTGCTGATGATGAGCCGCCTGCCGGTGCTGGAGCGGTGGGCCGGCGGCGAGCGGATCGCCCGCTGGCACCGCGACGTCGGGGCCACCCTGCTGGTCGCCGTGCTCGCGCACGCGTCGCTGATCCTGGTCGGCTACGCCGACCTGGAGGACAACCCGGTGCTCACCGAGGCCGGCGTGCTGCTGCGCGACTACGAGGACATGGTCTCCGCGTTCGCCGCCGCCGGCATCCTGGTGCTGGTCGGCCTCACCAGCGTCCGGGCGATCCGCACCGCGCTGCCCTACGAGCTGTGGCACGCCCTGCACCTGTCGAGCTACGCGGTGCTGCTGCTCGGCTTCGCCCACCAGTTCAGCAACGGCGCGCAGCTGTTCCGCCCCGGCCCGGTGCGCACCTTCTGGATCGCGATGTACGCGCTGGTGCTCGCCGCCCTGCTCTGGGGCCGGGCGGTCGCGCCGCTGGCGTTCAATTTGCGGCACCGGCTGCGGGTCGCCGACGTGGTCGCGGAGAGCCCGGACACCGTCTCGATCTACCTGACCGGGGACCGGCTGGAGCGGCTGGAGCTGCTCGGCGGGCAGTTCTTCCGCTGGCGCTTCCTCGCCCGGGGGTGCTGGTGGCAGGCGCACCCGTTCTCGGTCTCCGCCGCCGCCAACGGCCGCTGGCTGCGGCTCACCGTCAAGGTGGTCGGCGCGCACACCGCCGACCTGCGCGACCTCGAGCCGGGCACCCGGGTCTGGGCGGAGGGCCCGTCGGGCACCTTCACCGCCGCCCACCGGACCCGCGAACGGGCCCTGCTGATCGCCGGCGGCAGCGGCATCACCCCGATCCGGGCGATGCTGGAGGAGTTGCCACCCGGCGCCGCGCTGATCTACCGCGCCCGCACCCCGGCCGACGTGCTGCTGCACCGGGAGCTGGACTGGCTCGCCGAGGCGCGGGACACGGCGATCTGGTACGTCGTCGGCTCCCGCCACGATCCCGGCCCCCGCCAGGTGATGAGCCCGGACGGGCTGCGCCGGCTGGTGCCCGACCTCGCCCGGCGCGACGTCTACCTCTGCGGGCCGCCCGGCCTGGTCGAGCAGTCGCTGCGGGTGCTCCGCGAGGCCGGCGTGCCCCGCCGGCAGGTCCACGTCGCCACGTTCGAGCTGTAGGAAGGCCCCCATGCGTCGCGCCCTGCTCGCGATCACCGGCCTGGCGGCCGGCACCACCGCCATGGTGGTGCTGAAGGGCTCGCCGGGCACCAGCCCCGTCGCCCAGGACCTGCCGGCCGCGCCGCCGCCGGTGGTCCCCGCGCCGGCCGGTCCGACCCCGATCGGCGGGAAGGTCTCCGCCGCGCCGACGCCGGCCCGCACCACCGCGTCCCCCCGGCCCGGCCGCACCGCCACCCGGGAGCCGGCGAGCCGGCCCAGCGCCACCACCAGGGCGCCGTCCGCGCCGCGCACCACCACCAAGCCGCCGCCCGCGCCGACGACCCGCACCGTCACCGGGCCGGTCGTCGAGAACGAGTACGGCAACGTGCAGGTGCAGATCACCCTGCGCGGGACGCGGATCGTCGACGTGGTGGCCCTGGAGCTGCCCGAGGAGACCGCCCAGTCCGACCAGCGCAGCGAGCAGGTCGACGGCCGCTACAGCGGCAGCTCCGGGCTGGTGGTGCAGCGGCAGAGCGCCGACGTGGACACCGTCTCCGGCGCGACCGCCACCAGCACCTCGTACAAGAGGTCGTTGCAGGCCGCGCTCGACCGGGCGACCTGACGTGCCGGCGTCGGCGGCGTCCGGCGGGCGCCCGCCAGCGACCCGGCCGGGGCTGCGCCGCGTGGAGCAGGTCATGGGCACCGCGATCAGCCTCGACCTCGCCGACGACCTGCCCGCCGCCGCGCTGGACGGGCTGGCCGGGGACGTCTTCGCCTGGCTGCGCGAGGTGGACGCCCGGTTCAGCACGTACCGGGCCGACAGCGAGGTGTGCCGCGTCGACCGGGGCGAGCTGCCGCTCGCGGCGGCCGGCGCCGACCTGCGGGCCGTGCTGGAGCGCTGCGCCGACCTGTGGAAGGTCACCGACGGCTTCTTCGACGCGTACGCCACCGGGCGGCTCGACCCGTCCGGCTACGTCAAGGGCTGGGCGGTGCAGGTCGCCTCGGACCGGCTGGTCGCGGCCGGGGCGGCGAACCACTGCCTGAACGCCGGGGGCGACGTGCGGGTACGCGGCCACTCCCCGACCGGGCAACCGTGGCGGATCGGTGTGCGGCACCCGTGGGACCCGATGGCCACCTGCCTCGTGCTCACCGGCACCGACCTGGCCGTGGCCACGTCCGGCGTCTACGAGCGCGGCCACCACGTGCTCGACCCGCGCCGGGGCGTGCCTGCCCGGGGGCTGCGCTCGGTCACCGTGGTCGGGCCGGACCTCGGGCTGGCCGACGCGTACGCCACTGCGGCCGTCGCGATGGGCCAGGCCGGCATCGGCTGGCTGGACGGGCTGCCCGACCACCAGCACGCGGTCGTCACCGACGACGCCCGCCTCCTGCACTCCGCCGCCCTGCCCCTGGCCGGTTGAGGGTCAGCGGAAGAAGCGGGTGGTGGCGGGGCGGGAGCCGAGGGGGCGCGGGCGGCCCGGGCGGGAGCCGGCGGGACGGGTGACCGGCCAGCGGCGGCGCGGCCGGTGGTGCCGTGGTGGCGGTTCCGCACCGTCCGGCTGGCGCGTGGTGTCGTCCGTGGACATGTAACCCCCGCTCCCGGCGCGGGTGCGCCGTCGCCGTGCTCAACGAGCGCCGGCCCTCCGGCGTCGCTGTCGAGCCGCCGTCACATGCCCCGGCGCGGCAGCGGCAGGTGCCCGGGGAGCAGGTCGGAGGTGACCGTGACCCCGGTGGCCCGCAGGGCCTCGATCAGCGCGTTCTGCACCAGGTAGGAGTCGGGCAGCTGCCAGCGGGCCTGTTCGGGCGCGACCGCCCAGCGGACGGTGCCCTCCGGCAGCCGGGTCGGCGGGGCGGGGATCCACGAGCCGGGGCCGTGCCGCACCACGTGGAAGCAGTGGTCCAGTTCGGGGCGGAGCGGGTCGCCGGGGCGGACCAGGAACATCCAGCGGCCGGTCGGGGTCACCAGCACCGGCCCGCGTACGCCGACGCCCGCCGGGTGCGTCCGGACCGCGTCCAGCACGTGCCGGCCGAGGTGCGTGGGGACCTCCAGCACGTCGAACGCCCGCCCGGTGGGCAGCAGCACGCCGTGGGGCCGGGTGCGCCACCAGGTCGCGACCCGGGCCGGGTCGGCGCTCGCGGCGTGCTCCCAGTCCTCCAGCGCGGGATGGCAGCCGACCGTCGGGCAGCCGGCCCGCCCGCAGACGAAGCGGCTGCGGGCGAGGCAGGCGCCCGGGGTGACGTCCCAGCCGTGCAGGGCGTACCGTACGGCCACCCGGCGCAGCCGTACCCGCTCCAACGGGGACAGTTGAACGACGCGCGGCGCGACATTCCCCCACATGTGCCATCTCCCCTCGCCGGACCCCGGCCGGCGCCCAGGTCGCATGTCGAGCACCGTCACTGCCGTAACCCGCGATCGTTGAGCTGACGAACGGCTTGTGCAACTTGCACGAAAACTACGAGAACTGGCTGTACGGCTGACGCACACGCTGTGCGACCAGCGAAAACCTGAGGCCGACGGATCGCCGCACCCGGGACGACCGGCCGGCACGCCCGCTCAAGCGCATGGGGAGGGACGGGTAGATGGACGAGTTGCCCATCGGGCGGCGGGTGGCCTACTGGCGGGGACGGCGCAAGATGTCGCAGCAGGTCTTCGCGGACCGGCTGGGCAAGTCGAAGAGCTGGGTGGACAAGGTCGAACGTGGCGTGCGTCGGCTGGACAAGTTCTCCGTCCTCTACGAGATCGCCGACATCCTCCAGGTCGACGTGCAGCTGCTGCTCGGCAAGGACCCGGAGCGGCGGACGGACGCGCTGAACTGCATCGACCAGGTGGAGGTGCAGGAGATCCGGGCGGCCCTGGAGCGGTACGACTCGATGAGCGCGTACTTCGACGCCGCGCCGTACCCGCCGCCCCTGGCCGACATGCGCAAGGCCGTCAACCACGCCTGGCTCACCTACCAGTACGGCCGGTACGGGATGCTGACCCGGGCGCTGCCGAAGCTGCTGCGCGACGCCCAGGCCGCCGACGCCGGCTACGGCGGCGACCAGGCCCGCGAGGCGGCCCACCTGCTCGGGCAGGTCTACCAGATCGCCTCGTCGGTGCTGCGCAAGCTGGGCGAGTGCGACCTGGCCTGGCTGGCCGCCGACCGCTCGATGGCGGTCGCCCAGCGCGCCGACGACCCGCTGCTGGCCGGCATCGCCACCACCCGGGTCTGCAACGCGCTGGTGGCGATGGGCCGGCCCCGGCCCGCCCTCGAACTCAACGTCACCATCGCCAACCGGCTCGCCCCGGGCGGCGGCAACGAGGCGTCCCCCGCCCTCCTGTCGGTCTACGGGATGCTGCTGTTGCAGGGCGCGATGGCCGCCGCCCGGATCGGCGACTCCGCCACGGTCGGCGACCTGATCAACGGCGCGCAGGAGGCGGCCACCCTGCTGGGCGGCGACCAGAACCACTACTGGACCTCGTTCGGGCCGACGAACCTGGAGCTGCACCGGGCGGCGGCGGCGGTCGAGCTGGGCGACGGCGGCCGGGCGGTGGAGGTGCACCAGCGGATCCAGGAGCCGGCGTTCAACGCGCTGCTGCCCGAGCGCCGGGCCCACCACCTGCTCGACATCGCCCGGGGCTTCGCTCAGGTCGGCGACGTGGCCAACGCCGGCGAGATGCTGCTGCGCGGCGACCGCCTCGCCCCGTCGGAGATCCGCTGCCGGCCGATCGCCCACGAGGTGATGTCGGACGTCCTGCGTCGCACACGTGGTGCGCCGCCTTCTCCGATTGCGGAGTTGGCTGAGCACATGGGAGTTGGGGTATGAGCGCGGAGCCGGCCTGATGACCGGCCCGCGCCCGAGCAGCGAGCGCCGCGAGGTGCTCTACGTCATCGCCTGCGGTTCGCCGCTGGCCCGCCACGTCGGCCGGCTCGTCGAGCTGGCCCACCAGGACGGCTGGGACGTCTGCGTGGTCACCACGCCGGACGGCGCCAAGTTCGTCGACCGGGCCGCGCTGGCCCGGCAGACCGGCCATCCGGTCCGCACCCACTACAAGAATCCGGGCGACCTCGACGTGCTGCCACAGGCCGACGCGATGATCGTCTGCCCGGCGACGGTCAACACCGTCAACAAGTGGGCGGCCGGGATCACCGACACGCTGGCCCTCGGGCTGCTCGTGGAGGCGCAGGGCATGGGCGTGCCGGTGGTCGCGGTGCCGTACACGAACGCGGCGATGGCGGGCCATCCGGCCTTCCTCGCCGGCATCGCCCGGCTCGCCGAGTGGGGGGTCACGGTGCTCTTCGGCGACGACGTGTTCCCGTTGCACCCGCCGGGCACCGGCGAGCGGCACATGCACGCCTTCCCGTGGGCCGTGGGCCTGACCGCCGTACGGGACCGGCTCTGCTCCGTCGCCTGAGGCGCGCCGAAGGGTCCCTGGCTGACGTACGGCGTCAGCGGGGGGACCCTTCGGCGCGCCAGGGCGGTGGCGGGGACACGCCGTCGCGTCGGTGGGCGACGCCCCCGGCCACGGCCCGCGCCGGTAAGCTGGCCCGCCGTGAGCACCAACGCAGTCCCGCCGACCGTCGCCGACGTGGTCGCCGAGCTGGAGCGGCGCTACCCGCCGGCCTGGGCCGAGGACTGGGACCGGGTCGGGCTGGTGCTCGGCGAGCCGTGCGCCCCGGTGCGCCGGGTCCTCTGCGTGGTCGACGTGGTGCCGGAGACGGTCGCCGAGGCGCTCGACGCCGGCGTCGACATGATCGTCGCCCACCACCCGCTGCTGCTGCGCGGCGTCTCCTCGGTGGCCCCCACGACCTACAAGGGCCGGATCGTCCACCGGCTCATCAGGTCCGACGTGGCGCTGTACGTCGCGCACACCAACGCCGACGTGGCCGCCCCGGGGGTCTCCGACGCCCTCGCCGCCCGGTTCGGGCTGACCGCGCTGCGCCCGCTGCACCCGCCCGCGCCCGGCTCGCCCGCGCACGGCGGCGGCCGGGGGATCGGCCGGATCGGCGAGCTGCCGGAGCCGATGACCCTGGCGGAGCTGACCCGGCACGCCGCCGCCGTGCTGCCCGCCACCGCCTGGGGAGTTCGCGCCGCGGGGGATCCCGGGCGTATGGTTCGTACCCTCGCGGTCAGCGGCGGCGCGGGGGACGGCTTCCTCGCCGACGCGACCGCGGCCGGGGTGGACGCGTTCCTCACCGCCGACCTGCGCCACCACCCGGCCGGCGAGCACCTGGCCGCCGACGGTCCGGCCCTGCTCGACGCCGCCCACTGGGCGACGGAACGACCGTGGCTGGACGACCTGGCCGCCCTCCTGCGGGAGGCGACGGGTGTCGAGACGCTGGTGTCCGACCTGGCCACCGACCCGTGGACCGTACACGCCGCCCCACCCGCGGTGGACGACAAGGAGCCCCGACCGTGAAGGCTGACCCCCAGGTCCAGCGCCGCCTGCTCGACCTCCAGGCGATCGACACCGCCCTCGCCCAGCTCGCCCACCGCCGCCGTTCGCTGCCCGAGCGGGCCGAGCTGGACGCGCTGGCCCGGGAGCTGTCCGCGCTGGAGGACGAGCGGGTCCGCGCCCAGGTGGCGGTCGACGACCTGGACCGGGACATCGCCCGCATGGAGAAGGACGTCGACCAGGTGCGGGCCCGCAAGTCCAAGAACGAGGCCCGGCTGGCCGCCGGCAGCGGCCCGGCCCGGGAGTTGGAGGCCCTCCAGCACGAACTGGTCTCGCTCAACCGCCGCCAGGGCGACCTGGAGGACGCCGAGCTGGAACTGATGGAGCAGCGGGAGACGGCCCAGGGCGTGCTGGACGGCGTCGAGAAGCGGCTCGCGGAGGTGCGGGAGAAGCGCGACGCCGCCGAGCGGCGCCGCGACGAGAGCCTGGCCGAGATCGCCAAGGAGGAGGAGTTCAAGCGCGGCGCCCGCCAGCCGCTGGCGAGCGACCTCCCGGCCGACCTGGTGCAGCTGTACGACAAGATCCGCGAGGACACCGGGCTCGGCGCGGCGCTGCTGACCGCCGGGCGGTGCGGCGGCTGCCGCCTGACGCTCTCCGGCGCCGACGTGGCCCGGATCCGCAAGACCGACCCGGACGAGGTCGTCCGCTGCGAGGACTGCCGGCGGATCATGGTCCGCACCAACGAGTCCGGCCTGTAGCCCGTGGCGCCGCGCGTGGTCGTCGTCGAGGCCGACGGCGGGTCCCGGGGAAACCCCGGCCCGGCCGGCTACGGCGCGGTGGTCCGCGACGCGGACACCGGTGAGGTGCTGGCCGAGCGGAGCGAGTCGATCGGCGTCGCCACCAACAACGTCGCCGAGTACCGAGGGCTGATCGCCGGGCTGGAGGCCGCCGCCGAGCTGGGCGTCGCCGAGGTCGAGGCCAGGATGGACTCGAAGCTGGTGGTCGAGCAGATGTGCGGCCGCTGGCAGATCAAGCATCCCGGGCTGCGCCCGCTCGCCGCGCAGGCGGCCGGGCTGGTGAACCGCTTCGCCGCGGTCCGGTTCCAGTGGATCCCCCGGGAACGCAACCGGCACGCCGACGCCCTCGCCAACGCCGCCATGGACGCCGCCGCCGGCAAGGCGCCGACCCGGGCGGCCGTCGCGCCACCGCGCGTCGTGGAGCCGCCGCGCGAGGTCGCCGGCCCCGACTCGCCGGCCCGGGCGCGGGCCCGCGAGGTGGCCGCCCGCGCCGCGTCGGCGACGACCACCGGCACCGACCCGGCCACCGCGCCCGCCTCCTGGGAGCCGCGGCCGAGCTTCACCGCCACCCGGCTCGTCCTGGTCCGGCACGGCGAGACCGCGTACACCGAGCAGCGCCGCTACTCCGGCCGCGGCGACGTGCCGCTGTCCGAGCGCGGCCGGGCGCAGGCCCGGGCCACGGCCGCCCGGGTGGCCGGGCTGGCCCCGACCGTCGCGGCCGTGGTCAGCTCGCCCCTGTCGAGGTGTACGGCGACCGCCGAGGCGATCGCCGAGGCGCTCGGCGGCGTGCCGGTGCGCCGCGAGGACGACCTCGTCGAGTGCGACTTCGGGGCCTGGGAGGGGCGCACCTTCGCGGAGGTCCGCCAGGAGTGGCCGGGGGAGATGGACGCCTGGCTCGCCTCGGCCCGGGTGGCCCCGCCGGGCGGCGAGTCGTTCGCCGACGTCGCCGTGCGCTGCCGCCGCGCGGTCGACGGGCTCTGCCGGGCGTACCCCGGGGAGACCGTGGTGGTGGTCTCGCACGTCTCGCCGATCAAGCTGGTGCTGCGCGACGCCCTCGCGGCCGGTGACGGCTTCCTGCACCGGCTGTTCCTGGACGCGGCCGGCATCTCGGTGCTCGACACGTGGCCCGACGGCGGCGTCGCCGTCCGCACGGTCAACGACACCGCGCACCTCGCCGCGGTCTGAGCCGGGCGCGGCCGGCCGTCCGGCCGCCCCGGCGTCGCCGTTCGGCGCACGCCGTCCGCCGTTCGGCGCAGCAACCTCCACCGGTCGAACGTGACCGGGCTCACAGGGTCGTAGCCTCCGGCCGTCATCAGTGCCGATCTACGACACGCGGAGGTTTGTCGCAATGGCCGCACCCGAACCGGAGGCGCCCACAGCGGCGCGGTCCAGGGCGAAGGACCACAGCCCCTGGAACTGGTTGCTCTTCATCCCCATCGTGGTGCCCCTGATCCCGGTCCTCTTCAACGCCGACTCGCCCCGGTTCCTCGGCTTCCCGCGCTTCTACTGGCTCCAGCTCGCCTACATCCTGCTCGGCGTGGCCACGACCACGCTGGTGTACCAGATGACGAAGAAGCGGGGTGGCCGCTGATGTGGCGCGACCACCTCACCGAGATCGTCGTCTTCTCGGTGCTCTTCCTGCTGGTCAGCGCCATGGGCTTCGTGGCGGCCCGCTGGCGCGCCCCGAAGGACATGGCCCACCTCGACGAGTGGGGGCTGGGCGGGCGCAACTTCGGCGGCTGGATCACCTGGTTCCTGGTCGGCGGTGACCTGTACACCGCGTACACCTTCGTGGCGGTGCCGGCGCTGATGTTCGGTGCCGGCGCGGCCGGCTTCTTCGCCGTCCCGTACACCATCGTCATCTATCCGCTGGTGTTCCTGGTGCTGTGCCGGCTCTGGTCGGTCTCGCACCGGCACGGCTTCGTCACCCCGGCGGACTTCGTCCGCAAGCGGTTCGACTCGCCGGTGCTGGCGCTGCTGATCGCGATCACCGGCATCGTGGCGACGATGCCGTACATCGCGCTGCAACTGGTCGGCATCGAGGCGGTGCTCAAGACCATGGGGGTGACCGGCGAGAGCACCCTGGCCCGGCACCTGCCGATCATCGTCGCCTTCGCGATCCTGGCCGCCTACACCTACCAGTCGGGGCTGCGCGCGCCGGCGCTGATCGCGTTCGTCAAGGACACCCTGATCTACATCGTGATCCTGGTGGCGGTGCTCTACCTGCCCTACAAGCTGGGCGGCTGGGGCGAGATCTTCGACGCCGCGGACGCGAAGTTCGACGCGTCGCCGAACCCCAACGACGGGGTGCTGCTGGGCGCCAACAACCAGCTCCAGTACGTCACGCTGGCGTTCGGCTCGGCGCTGGCGCTGTTCCTCTACCCGCACAGCATCACCGGCGTGCTGGCCAGCCGGAACCGCGACGTGATCAAGCGGAACATGTCGGCGCTGCCCGCGTACAGCCTGCTGCTCGGCCTGATCGCGCTGCTCGGCTTCATGGCCATCGCGGCCGGGGTGAAGCCGCTGCCCGGGTCGAAGGAGGGCACCGTGGACAGCAACACGGTGGTGCCGGTCCTGTTCGACCAGCAGTTCCCCGACTGGTTCGCCGGCGTGGCCTACGCGGCCATCGGCATCGGCGCGCTGGTGCCGGCGGCGATCATGTCGATCGCGGCGGCGAACCTGTTCACCCGCAACATCTACAAGGAGTACCTGAAGCGCGACGCCAGCCCGGCGCAGGAGGCGAACGTCTCCAAGATCACCTCGTTGGTGGTGAAGGTAGGCGCGGTGGCCTGCATCGTCTTCCTCGACCCGCAGTTCTCCATCGACCTCCAGCTCATCGGCGGCGTGATCATCCTCCAGACGCTGCCGGCGGTGGCGCTGGGTCTCTACACCCGCTGGTTCCACCGCGGCGCGCTGATCGGCGGCTGGATCGCGGGCATGGGGCTGGGCATGTGGATGCTCTACCAGATCCCGAACGCCGCGACCGGCCGCAAGCACTTCGGCGGCTCGGCGTTCCCGCTGGCCGACTTCGGCTTCGACACCCCGAAGACGATCTACGTCGGGATCGTGGCGGTGCTGGTCAACCTGGCGGTCGCGGCGCTGCTGACGGTGGTGCTGCGGGCGGCGAAGGTGCGCGACGGCGGCGACGGCACCACGTCGGACGACTACTTCGCCGACGAGGGCGACCCGCGCGTCGTGCCCGGCCCGCGCGCCGACGCCGACGCCGCCCCGGAACCGGTCGCCTGAGCCTCGCCCGGGACCGCGTCGCCCCCGGCCGGGGATGGACGCGCTTCGTA
>NZ_JBPQTK010000165.1:0-11000 GCF_051386315.1 Micromonospora sp. URMC 107 | reverse complement strand
GCGGCAGGGGGGCGGGGGCCGGCGGGAGCGCCGCCGGAGCGGCGGCCGGCTGCTGTCCGATGGCGGGGTGCTCCCGCCCGCTGGCCCGCTGCGACGGCGCCGCCGGCCGGGGGCGCGTGCCGCCGAACAGGTCGAGGAAGGGCGAGTCGATGTCGGCGCTGTCGCCGGTGCCGGCGGGTTGCTGCTCGGCAGGCGGCGTCCGGCGTGGGGCCGGACGGGGCGCCTGGAAGACGCCCACGCCACCGTGCCCGGGGCTGGTCACCAGGGCCGGGTCGAGGGCGACCTCGTCCGCCTCGGGGTTGTCCGGGTAGTCGAACGACCGCGCACGGTTACCGTGCGGGACGGCCGGGCGCCCTGCCGGGGAACCCGGCGTGGAACTGCGATTCATGCGACCGCCTCATCCGCGTCGTTCGACTGCCTGGTCGGGGTGCGACCGGTCATGCCAGTTCCTCCCGGATCCTGATCCGACTGCCGACCAGGCGGGGGTCCCGCTGCTCCGCGGCCGGCTCCCGGGTCCGCCGCCAGTCGGTCAGCGCGGTGCGGATCACCATGCGCGCGGGCCGGTCCGGGTCGACGTACCGGAAGATGAACGAGGTGCTCACGATGGCGAGCGCGATCTCCCAGGCGGGGAAGAGTTCGACCTGCAACGTGAACAGCCAGTGGATGAACATGTAGAGGGGGACGAGCAGCATGAACAGCCCGTACTGGGCGTACGGCAGGTGGACGGGAAGGGTGTAGCCGGGCGGCCCGAGGTAGACCAGGCGAGCCCGGTAGATGTCGTCGTCGGTGCGCAGCCGCATCTCGTGCCCGCGCCTATTCGAAGATCAGGTCGATCAGGTAGTCGCCGATGAAGAAGAGTGTGGCGGCTCCGGCGATGAAGGCGAGCCCGACGATCGCGATCGCCGAGCTGGTGAGGACCTTGGAGATCTCACCCCGGCTGGCCCGCCCGATGAAGATGACGCCCAGCACGGCCAGCAGGATCGGTGCGATCTTGCTGGCGAAGAAGGTGACGACACCCTCGGTGTCGATGCCCTTGGGCGCGGGCTCGGCGAGTGGAGTCGACGCCAGGGCGGAGAGCGTGTGGGCGGCGGCGGACGTCGCCGTGTCCATCAGCTCGATGGCGATCACTGGAACCTCCCCAAGTCGCGGCCGGCGGCGCCGCGGTGGTGCAGTAGGCATGCCTGGCGGGAACGGTGCTCCCTGTGCGCAGCGTCGGCGACCCTGCGTTCGTTACCCACCACGGAGGGTGGTGAGCTTTGGGCGGATTTTCCCGCTTCGGCCCTCCCTCCAGGCTTCGCCATCTCGATGCCGGGCAATTCCAAAGCGTACGGGCACCCACTGTTTGCGACAAGCCGCGAAGAGTCTGCCCGATCCGACCCGGACGACCGATCGTACACCCGTTCGAATGCGCATGTCACCGCCCTCGACCCGGCCCGCTCGGGGCGGCCCGGTCGACCGGTACCGTCTAGCCGTGACCGATCTGGTACGGGCCTCGACCCCGGTGGTGATGGGCGTCCTCAACGTCACGCCCGACTCCTTCTCCGACGGCGGACGGTACGCCGACCTCGACGCCGCCGTCGGACACGGCGTGCGGCTGAAGGCCGACGGCGCCCACCTGGTGGACGTCGGCGGCGAGTCCACCCGGCCCGGCTCCGACCGCGTCGACGCGGAGACCGAGACGGCCCGGGTGGTGCCCGTGATCCGGGAGCTGACCGCCGCCGGCGTGCCGGTCAGCATCGACACCACCCGCGCACGCGTCGCCGAGGCGGCCCTCGTCGCCGGCGCGGCCGTGGTCAACGACGTCTCCGGCGGCCTCGCCGACCCCGACATGGCCCGGGTGGTCCGGGACGCCGGCTGCCCCTGGGTGCTCATGCACTGGCGGGGGCACTCCCGCGAGATGGGGGAGCTGGCCCGCTACGCCGACGTGGTCGCCGACGTGCGCGCCGAGCTGGGCCGCCGCGTCGACGAGGCGCTGCGGGCCGGGGTCGCCGCCGACCGCATCGTCGTCGACCCGGGGCTGGGCTTCGCCAAGACCGCCGCGCACAACTGGGAACTGAGCCGGCACCTGTCCGAGCTGCTGGACCTCGGCTTCCCGCTGCTCTTCGCGTCCAGCCGCAAGTCGTACCTGGGGCGGCTGCTGGCCGGCCCCGACGGCACCCCCCGCCCCACGGACGGCCGCGACGTGGCCACCGTCGCCACCAGCCTGCTCGCGGTGGCGGCCGGCGCCTGGGGCGTACGCGTGCACGACGTCCGCGCCACCGTGGACGCCCTGGCCGTCTGGCAGGCCACCGGCGCGCCCCGCCTGGCATCCGCATTCACCGGCGGGGTCCGCCCGGCCCACGCCGGAGCCGGGGCGGACCGCGCCGCCGACCACGGAGGAGACCGATGACCGACCGGATCCAGCTGACCGGCCTGCGGGCGCACGGCCGGCACGGGGTGTACGACTTCGAACGCGAGCAGGGGCAGGACTTCGTCGTCGACGCCGTGCTGGAGATGGACCTCGCCCCGGCGGCCCGCTCCGACGAGGTGGGCGACACCGTCCACTACGGCGAACTGGCCGAGCGGCTGGTCGCGGTGGTGACCGGCGAGCCGGTCAACCTGATCGAGACGCTCGCCGACCGGCTGCTGGCCGTCTGCCTGGCCGCCCCCCGGGTCGAGGCCGCCACGGTCACCGTGCACAAGCCGGAGGCGCCCGTCCCGCACGCCTTCACCGACGTGGCCGTCACGATGACGCGGCGGCGGGACCGGTGACCCGCGCCGTCCTCTCCCTGGGCAGCAACCTCGGCGACCGGCTGGCCCACCTGCGCTCGGCCGTCTCGGCGTTCGGCGACAGCGTGCTCCTGGTCTCCGGGGTCTACGAGACTCCACCGTGGGGGGACGCGGACCAGCCCGCGTACCTGAACGCCGTGCTGCTCGCCGAGGACCCGGCCGCGACCCCGTACGACTGGCTGGAGCGGGCCCGGGCGGCGGAGCGCGCCGCCGGGCGGACCCGCGACCCGCAGCGGCGTTTCGGGCCGCGCACCCTGGACGTGGACGTCATCGCCGTGTGGACCGACGGCGACGAGCCGGTCCTCAGCGACGACCCCGAGCTGACCCTGCCGCACCCCCGGGCCCACCTGCGGGCCTTCGTGCTGCGGCCGTGGATCGACCTCCAGCCGTACGGGCGGCTGCCCGGCCACGGCTGGCTGACCGACCTGCTCAACAACGGTCCGGCGGCCGACGACGCGCTGGATCTGCGCCCCCGGCCGGATCTGGCGATAGAGTCGACCGCATGACCCAGTGGAGCCGGCCGGCATGACGCAGGCACGATCCCCACGACCGGGCGGGACGGGCCCCGAGCGGTCCCGGATGGGCCCGACCCGGATCTCCACCCTGGTGGTGGCCGGTCTCGGCGCCGCCGCGCTGGCCTGGCTGCTGATCAGCACCCTCTACTACGACTATCTGCCGGACCTGCCCTGGCTGCCGGTGGTCACGCTCGCCGCGTTGGCCGTGCTGGAGGCGTACGCCGCGGTCAACACCCGGGGGCGCATCGAGCGCAGGCCGGGCCGCGACCCGGTCAACCCGCTGCTGGTGGCCCGGTTCGTGGTGCTGGCCAAGGCGTCCGCGCTGGCCGGCGCGATCTTCGCCGGGTTCTACGCCGGGCTGACCGGCTGGCTCCTCGTGGAGCGCACCGACGCCGCGATGGACGACCGGCCGATCGCCGGCGCCGGCCTGCTCGCCGGGCTGGCGCTGGTGGCGGCGGCGCTCTGGCTGGAGCGCTCCTGCCGGGTCCCCGAGCAGGAGGACGACGAGGACCGCGAGCCCGGCGGCCGGGAGGGCCGCCCCGGCCCGCGCTGATCCCGGGGGGTTACGCCCGGCCTCCCGCGCGGGTACGGTGCCTGCGACCGGAGAGCAACGCCGCCCCGGTCCGCCCGCGCGTCGGACCTGGTTGGACGGGCGGCCACGTGGGAGGCGGCGTCATGCGGTACGACGAACCGGGGCGTGAGCCGTCCCCCGAGCCCTCGTCCGGCATCCCCGCCTCGGTCCTGGAGAACGTCTTCGACGACCCCGCGCACGGCGAGCCCGGCCGCGACCGGTTCGCCGTGCACGTCGTCTGGGAGCTGCTGCTCCTGGCCGGCCTGGGCGTCCTGGCGTACCTGCTCTGGCGGGAGGAGCCGGCCGCGCTGCGCGGCGACGGGTTGCGGTCCCTGCTCCTCGACGCGGTCGTGCTCGGGCTGCTGGCGCTGGCCGCCGGGCTGACCCTGCGTACCGCCGCGGTGAACCTGGCCGTCGGCCCGGTGGCGGTCGCCGCCGCGCTGCACGTCGCCGAGCAGGGCGACCGGGGCGCCGAGGCCGCCGCCGGACCGGCCCTGGCGGTCGCCGCGCTGGGCGGGCTCGCCCTGGCGCTGGTCGTGGTGGTGCTGCACGTGCCCGGCTGGGCCGCGTCCCTCGCCGGCGCGGCCGCGGTGATCGTGTACGTCGAACAGCGCTCCGCGGCGGTCCTGCCGCAGGGTGACTACGACCCGGAGCGCGGTGCCCTGCACCTCTTCGTCGGGTTCGCGGCCGTCGCGGTGCTCGGCGGCCTGTTCGGTTCGGTGCGGGCCGTCCGCCGGGTCGTCGGCCGGTTCCGCCCGGTCGTGGATCCCGCCCGGCGCCGGGGCGCGGTGGCGGCGGTGGTCACCTCCGGCGCGCTCGTCGGCTCCACGGTGCTGGCCGCGCTGGCCGGCATGCTCACCGCCAGCCGGGACATCGCCCCGGTCGCGCCGGACCCCGGGCTGGACTGGACGGTGCTCGCGGTCGGCCTGGCGCTGCTCGCCGGGACCAGCGCCTACGGCCGGCGGGGCGGGATCTTCGGCACCCTGCTGGCGGTCTGCCTGGTCACCGTCCTCCTCGCGTACGCGCAGGCCCGGGGCTGGACGGTGAGCCGGTGGGCGGTCGGCGCGGTGGCGATCGGCGTCGGGCTGCTCGTCACGCGGCTGGTCGAGGCGTACGGGCGGCCGGCGACCGGCGCGGCGGCGGAGCCGGTCCCCGCCGGGGACGGCCGGATCGGCGCGGGCTGGACGGCGCCCCCGGCGGACCCGGAGCCGGTCGGCGACTGGCCGCCGGCCGTGCCGAGGCGGTCCTCCGAGAGTCCGGTGGACCCCTGGAGCGACCCCGGCTGGGAGAACGGTCCGCGCCGGTGGGACGCCGGCGGGCGGTGAGCCGGTGCCGCGTCCACCCGGCCGGGAGTGATCTCGCCGGTTAGGCTCGGCTGCATGACCGACACACCATCGACCTCCGCCGGCCCGTCGTTCGAGGAGCTCGACGCGCTGTCCACTGAGGAGCTGCGGGAGCGGGCGTTCGCGGTCGCCCGGGAGCGCCGCGACGTGCGCTTCTTCTGGTCCGTGCTGCGGCACCTGCCGAACGCGGACGAGGCCGCCGCCCTCGACGGCGCGCCCAACTCGGTCGGGCCGACGATCGACGAGGCCGCGGCGCTCTGGCGGGAGCTGACCGGGCACGGCTACGAGGAGTCGGCGCCGCTGCTGCGGGCCGCGTTCATCGACTACCTGATGAAGCACCCGCGAGGGTGACGGCGACCGACGACCCCGGGCAGGTTTGCCCCCCGTGGTCCGCCGGGAACTGATCCGATCATGGCGCTCACCAACCCGGCACGCACCGGCGGTCGCTACGGGACGGCGGCGGGCACGGGCGCGCTCGCGGCGCTCCTCCTGGTCGCGGTCTGCGGCAGCCCGGCGTACGTGGGCTGGGCCGCCGGCACCGACCCGAACTCCGCCGGCGGCTGGTACCTGCAACTGCTCTCCTGGCCGGCGTGGCACTTCGACGGTGACGGGGCGACCGGCAACCTGCTCGTGGCGAACCTGCGGGCCGTCCTGCTGGTCATCCTCGCGGCGCTCTTCCTCTACCTGCTGCCCACCTCGCAGGTGGCGCGGGTGCAGGGGTCAGGGACGCAGTTCTTCTCCGGCTGGGCGGCGTACGTCCTGGCCAGCGGGTTCGCCTCGCTGCTCGCCGCCTTCCTCGGCCCGGAGCCGTCGCTGCTCACGGCGATCCAGGCGGGTGGCACCGGCGCGACCTACGGCTTCCTCTCCGGTTGGATCATTGGCACGGCCAGCCTCGGCGGTCGCGCCTGACCCGGCCGCCCCTCACCGCCCGGGCGTGCCCAGTTCGAGCAGCCGCGCCCGGCTGAGCACGCCGATCGGCCGCCCTGCGTCGGTCACCACGACCCGGTCGGCGGACGAGGTCAGCAGCACCCCCAGCGCGTCGTACGCCGAGCCGCCGACCGGCATCGTCGGCAGCTCGGCCAACCCGGTCTCCGGCAGCGGTTCGACGGCCTCGCCGGTGACCGGGGTGACCGCCAGCCGGCGGATGCCCCGGTCCGCGCCCACGAACTCCCGGACGAAGGGCGTGGCGGGCGCGCCGAGCACGGCGGCCGGCGTGTCGTACTGCTCCAGGCGCCCGCCCTCGGAGAGCACCGCGATCCGGTCGCCCAGCCGGACCGCCTCGTCCAGGTCGTGGGTGACCAGCACGATGGTCTTGCGCACCTCGGCCTGCAGCCGGAGGAACTCCTCCTGCAACCGGGTCCGCACGATCGGGTCGACGGCCGAGAACGGCTCGTCCATCAGCAGCACCACCGGGTCGGCGGCGAGGGCCCGGGCCACCCCGACCCGCTGCCGCTGCCCGCCCGAGAGCTCGTGCGGGTAGCGGCGGCCGAACGTGGCCGGGTCGAGCCCGACCAGCTCCAGCAACTCGTCGACCCGGCGGCGGCTGCGCTGGCGGGGCCAGCCGAGCAGCCGGGGCACGGTGGCGACGTTGGCGCTGACCGTCTGGTGCGGAAAGAGCCCGACGTTCTGGATCACGTAGCCGATCCGGCGGCGCAGCCGGACCGGGTCGACCCGGGTGACGTCCTCGCCGCCGAGCAGGATCCGGCCGCCGGTCGGCTCGATGAGGCGGTTGACCATCCGGAGCACCGTGGACTTGCCGCAGCCCGACGGTCCGATCAGCACCGCCAGCTCCCCGGCCCGGATGTCCAGGCTCAGCTCGCGTACGGCCTCGGTGCCGTCCGGGTAGCGCTTGCGGATGCCCTCCAGGGCGATCGACGCCGCGCGCGGCTCGGCGGGGGCGGTGCCCTCCGGGGTAACGTCCACACATGTCCTTCCGCCTGAGCTACCGGGCCGACCCGGGTAACCCGTGGTTCTCCTGGCAGTACGTGCGGGACAACTCTGACACGATCCTCGCCGCGCTGCGTGAGCACGCCTCGCTGACCGCCCGGGCGGTGCTGATCGCCGCCCTGATCGCGCTGCCGCTGGCGGTGGCCGCGTACTGGTACCGCTCGCTCGCCGGGCCGGTCCTGGCCCTCACCGGGGTGCTCTACACGGTGCCGTCGCTGGCGCTCTTCGCGTTCGTCGCCCCCTACCTGGGCATCGGCGCGGTGACCGCGCTCAGCGTGGTGGTCCTCTACGCGCTGCTGGTGATCGTCCGCAACGCCGTCGCCGGGCTCAACCAGGTGCCCCCCGAGGTCCGCGAGGCGGCCGAGGGGATGGGGTACGGCCGCTGGGGCCGGCTGTTCCGGGTCGAGCTGCCGCTGGCCCTGCCGGGCATCCTCACCGGGTTGCGGCTGGCCACCGTCTCCACGGTGGCCCTGGTGACCGTGGGCGTGGTGATCGGGCGCGGCGGTCTCGGGCAGCTGATCTTCGCCGGCTTCCAGAACAACTTCTACAAGGCGCAGATCATGACGGGGACGCTGCTCTGCGTCCTGCTCGCCCTGGTGCTCGACCTGGTCCTGGCCGGCGCGGGCCGGCTGCTGACCCCCTGGCTGAAGCGGGCCCGGTGAGCGCGAGGAACGCAGCGCAGCGGAGTCCCGCGGTCGCGAACGAAAGGCGGGTCCGGTGAATCCGGTCGAGGCGGCGCTGGTCTGGCTCAACGACCCGCTGAACTGGACGAACCCGGGCGGCATCCTGGACCGGCTGGGCGAGCACCTGTCGATGTCGGCGGCGGCGGTGGCGCTCGGCTGCCTGGTCGCCTGGCCGATCGGGCTCTGGCTCGGGCACACCGGCCGAGGCGGCGGCCTGGTGGTGCTGGTGTCAAACGTGTCGCTGGCCGTCCCCACGCTCGCCCTGCTCACCATCCTGCCGCTGACCTTCCTCGGTTTCGGCCGGCCGTCGGTGGTGGTCGCGCTGGCCGTCTTCGCGGTGCCGCCGCTGCTGGCCAACGCGTACACGGGAGTGCGGCAGGCCGATCCGGAGGCCCGGGACGCGGCGCGCGGGATGGGTTTCTCCGGGTGGCAGCTGCTGCGCCGGGTCGAGCTGCCGCTGGCGGTGCCCTACCTGGCGGCCGGGTTCCGCACGGCGGCGGTGCAGGTGGTGGCGACCGCCGCGCTGGCGTCGTTCGTCAACGGCGGCGGTCTGGGCCAGATCATCCGGGCGGGCTTCGGGCTGGACATCGCCGCCGGTGGCGGCCAGATCATCGCCGGTGGCGTGCTGGTGGCCGGGCTCGCCATGCTGCTGGAACTCGTGCTGGCCCTGGTCGAGCGGCTGGTCACGCCGCGCCCGCTGCGGGCCGGCCGCCGTCGGGCGCGTCGCCGGGCGGCGCAGGCGGTGGCCGGCGGCTGAGCGTCGTCCGCCCACCCGCACGCCGGAGCGCCTGCCCGCCGAGGCACGCGGTGACGATCCGGTGACAAACTCGCTCCCGGGTTGTCGGTCCCGCGTGGAAGATGTTGGGTGGGAGACCGGGCGGCCCCAGGGGAGTCGCCCGTGGGACACAGCGGGCGGCCGGACGAAGATCGCCCGTCGGACACGCGGCCGGCCCGGCAGGGTCGCGCCGGGACACGGAAGGCGGGCAATGATGCGCGCACGTACACGCCTGGCCGTCGGTGCGGTGGGAGCCCTCGCCGCGGCGGGGCTGCTGACCGGCTGCGGCGACGCCGGCTCCTCCGGCACGGACGCCCCGGAGCAGGCGGCCTCGGGGGCCGGCTGCGCGCCGGTCGCGGGTGACCAGCTCGTCGTCCTCGACGACGACAAGAAGCTCCAGAACACCGACAACGTCATCCCGGCGGTCAACGCCGACGCGGCCAATCCGCAGCTGATCGCGGCGCTGGACAAGGTCTCGGCGGCGCTCGACACGCCGAAGCTGATCCAGCTCAACAAGGCCGTCGACGTCGACCGCAAGACGGCGCAGAAGGCGGCCGAGGAGTTCGCGGCGGCCAACGACGTCACCGCGGGCATCGCCAAGGGGCCCGGCGGGCAGATCGTGATCGGCGCGGCCAACTTCACCGGAAGCCAGATCCTGGCCGAGCTCTACAAGATCGCCCTGACCGCCGCCGGCTACGACGCCAAGGTGCAGCAGATCGGCAACCGCGAGCTCTACGAGCCGGCCCTGGAGAAGGGCGAGATCCAGGTTATCCCGGAGTACGCGGCGACCATGGCCGAGTTCCTGAACACCAAGGCCAACGGCAAGGACGCCCAGCCGGTGTCCTCGCCCGAGCTGGACAAGACCGTCACGGCGCTCAAGGCGGCCGGCGACAAGGTGGGCCTCGTCTTCGGCACGCCGGCGGCGGCGCAGGACCAGAACGCCTTCGCCGTGACCAAGGCGTTCGCCGACAAGTACGGCGTCAGCACGCTCTCCGAGCTGGCCGCCAAGTGCTCGGGCCAGGCCACGGTGCTGGCCGGGCCGCCGGAGTGCCCGCAGCGGCCGAAGTGCCAGGCGGGGCTCGTCCAGGTCTACGACTTCAAGGCCGGCTCGTTCAGCTCGCTGGACCAGGGCGGCCCGCAGACCAAGAACGCGCTGAAGACCGGGGCCGCGAGCGTGGGCCTGGTGTTCTCCTCGGACGGCGCACTGGCCGTCGGCTGACCTTCGGCCGGCCGCCGGTGGCCCCGTGCCGCCGGCGGCCGACGTCGAGCCGCGCAGCCGGTCGGTCGACGCCGACGGGGCGATCGGCGGTGAAGATGTCGGTTGCCCTGTTCACCCCTTTCCCAGGCGCGGCAGGTCTCGGTAGGCTGCGGACCCATGCCAGCCCCGGTCGCCCCCGCCGACAAGCGCATCCCGTCGCTGCTCACCGTGTTCTTCTGGGCCGGTGTCGCCCTGGCGCCGGTGGCGGCGTTGATCCTGCTCGTCGCCGACAGCAACGGTCCGCTGCGCTTCGCGGCCGTGCTCGCCATCCTGGCCGTCGTCCTGATCGGCTTGTCGATCGCGTTGCGTCCGGACGGCGCGGGCCCGGCCCGGACCGAGGAGCTGCTGGACGAGATCGAGCAGCTCCGCCGCGAGTTGCGCGGGGAGATCGTGGCCGCCGCCCAGCGCGGCAACCAGGCGCTCGACCAGGCCCAGCGGGCCCAGGAGGAGATCACCGCGCTGCGTCGGCGGTTGGACGCCAGCAGCGCCGCGCTGGCCGGGGTCGACGCCCCGGCCGTCGCCGGCCGGGAGCGGGCCTCCGTGGACGACGCGGTCGCCGGCCGGGAGCGGGTGCCGGAGCAGGCCGACGCGGTGCCCCGCCGAGGGCGCGCCGACCGGGACGACGAGGAGCCCATCCGCAGGCCGCAGCCGGCTCCACGGGCCGAGCGGCCCGCGCCCGGCCAGGTCGGCGGGTACGACACGGACGAGCCGGCCCCGGGAACGGCTGGCGGGTACGGCGCGGACCGGCCGGCCGCCAGCGGGACGGCCGGCGTGTACGGGGCGGCCCGGCCGGCGGAGCCGGGGAGCCAGCCCGCGGCCCGCCCGCTCGGGGTGGTGCGGCACACCGAGACCGTGCACGTCACCACGCGGCACACCATCGTGGACGGTGCCGCGTCCGTTCCCGGCGACCGGGGCACCCGGTACGGCGGCGGGTACGCGGGACGCTGGTCCCCGGCGCAGGAGGAGCAGCCCTGGCAGGGCGAGCCGGACGACCGCTCCTGGCCGGGCCACGGGCACGACGACCCGGACGACCGGCCCCGGCACGACGACCGGCCCCGCCACCACCGGTCCCGCCGGGACGACGACGGATCGCGGCCGGGCTCAGGGGCCGCCCGGGACGACCGGCTCCGGCCGGACCA
>NZ_JBPQTK010000164.1:0-11053 GCF_051386315.1 Micromonospora sp. URMC 107 | reverse complement strand
CCCCTCGCCCGCCCGCGCGTCGATCATGGAGTTGTGGTGGGCAGAAGGCGCCTTTTCGTAGCTTTTGTGGGGCACCACAATTGCATGATCGACGCGCGGGCGGGCGAGGGGTGGGGACTCCGGTCAGGCGGGGGCCAGGCGGACGCCGTCGCGGCCGTGCCGTTTGACCGCGTACAGGGCCTGGTCGGCGCGGCGCAGGGTGGCCTCGGGCGACTCGCCCGGGCGGGGGAGGGCCACCCCGACGCTGATCGTGCGGCCGATCCGCCTCGCCGCCTCGGCCAGGCGCTCGGCGATCCGTACCGCCTCCTCGGGGCGACCCACCTCGATCACGGCCACGAACTCGTCACCGCCGACCCGGTAGAGCTCGTCGCCGTGGCGCAGCGCCCCCTCCAGAGCGCGGGCCAGCCGGACGAGCACGCGGTCGCCGGCCTGGTGGCCGTACGTGTCGTTGACGGTCTTGAAGCCGTCCACGTCGATCGCCAGCAGGGCCGTGCGCCCCGGGGTGGCCACCGCGATCCGCCGGCCGAACGGGCCCGTGTGCCGCAGCCCGGTCAACGGGTCCGAGTTGGCCTGCTCGCGCAGGCGGGCGAGGGTGCGCAGCCGGTCCAGGCAGCTCCACGCCTGGCCGGCGAGCAGCTCCAACAGGTTGACCGTGGTCGGGTCGGGGCGCAGCAGCCGTTCGTCGGCCACCAGCAGCACCCCGCCGTCGTCGGGGCGGCCGACCGGCACCGCGACCAGGGTGCGTACCCCGGCCCGGGTCAGCGGCCGGTGGTCGGGGATGGGCGGGTGCCCGGCCTCGCCCAGCGTGTAGCCCACGCCGTGGCGGTGGGCGCGAGCGACCAACCGGTCCAGCGCGGCCGGGCCCGCCTCAGTCAGCTCCGCCCGGATCCGGGCCTCCAACTCGCCCGGGGTGGCGGGCGGCGTGCCCAGCCGGGGCCCCTCCGGGCCGGCGAGCACCAGCACCGCCGCGGAGAGGGTGGACACGTCCCGGGCCGCGGCGATCGCGGCGGCGAACAGGTCCCACTCCGTCGACGCGGAGGTCAGCGCGGCGGCGTGCCGGAGGAGCTTCTCGCTGCGGCTCTCCGCCGGTGGTCCGCCGAGCGCCACGATCCGGGCGCCGAGCCGGGCCGCCAGCCGCTCGGCGGTGTCGCGCCACGGGGCCAGGCCGGTCGGAGCGCACCACTGGAGGTCCAGCACCCCGATGGGCCGGCCCGCCGGGTCCAGCACCGGTACGCACACCTCGGCGGTGACGTCGGGGCGTACCGGGATGTAGTCGGGGTCCCCGGCGACGTCGGGCACGACGGCGGTCTCGCCGGAGGCGTACACCCGGCCCACGATCCCGGTCTTCGGCGGCACCGTGGAGAAGACCTGCCAGGACCCGGTGGCCGCGACGCAGCGGAGCCGGTCGTGGACGTGCAGCAGGACGGAGATGGTGGCCGGAGCGTGCCGGGCGAGCGCGCTGACGGTCCACTCGCACGCCTCGACGACGGTCGACGCCATGGGGAGGCGGACCGTGACGTCACGGATGACTCGCTCGTGATCCACTCGGCACGTCGTTCCAGGTAGGGAGGGCTGCGACCGGCGGGCGGGCCCGCGATCAAGCGTACTCAGCGGGGCCCCGGACCGCCGGTGACCAAGATCGCCCACCGCTTTCGTACACATGTGCCATCCACAGGCTGTGGACAGGGCCTGTGGGTTCGGCGGGCCGCGCGCCGGCGCTCGCGGCGATAGCGTGGGGGTCCCGGTCGAGTGGAGGCACGGATGCTCATCGCCCAGCTCAGTGATCCGCACGTGACCACCGGCGCGCTCGCGACCGATCCGGCCGCCGGCCTGCACCGCGCCCTGGGCCGGGTGCTGGCGCTGAACCCCCGGCCCGACTGCGTGGTGGTCACCGGCGACCTGGTCGACCGTGGCGGCCCCGACGAGTATGCGGCCCTGCGCGAGGTCATCGGCCGGTTCCCGCTGCCGGTGCACCTGGTCGCCGGCAACCACGACGACCGGGAGTCGCTGCTGGACGCGTTCGGCGGCACGCCGTGGCTCGGCGGCGGCTTCTCCGCGTACTACCACGTGGACCACCCCGGGGCGACGGTCGTGGTGCTGGACTCGTCGATGCCGGGTGGGGACGGCGCCGGCTGTCTCGGCGAGGACCAGCTCGGCTGGCTGGACGGGGTGCTGGCCGGTCGACCCGAGGTGCCGGCCGTGGTCTGCCTGCACCACCCGCCGGCACCGGTCGGCATCCCGTTCCTCGACGACATCCGGCTGACCGACGGCGACGGGCTGGCCGAGGTGGTCGCCCGGCACCCGCACGTCGTCCGGGTGGTCGCCGGGCACGTCCACCGCCCGGTCACGGTGAGCTTCGCGGGCACGGTGCTCACCACCGCGCCGAGCACCTGGCGGCAGAGTTCGCTCACCATGAGCGCGGAGGAGCAGTTCGGCTGGGTCACCGAGCCGACCGGCTTCCTGCTGCACCAGGTCACCGCGAGCGGATGCGCCACGCACCTGGTGCAGGCGAGCCACGCCGCCGGCATGACCTGCGGGTTCTGACCGCCGGGGGAACGGGCGGTCGCGGATGGACGAGGTCTGGTACGTCGCGTACGGGTCGAACCTGCACGCCGCCCGGCTCGGCTTCTACCTGGCCGGGGGCTGCCCGCCCGGCGGACGGCGGACCTATCCGGGCTGCCGGGACCCGCGACCCCCGAGACGTACCGTGCCGGTGTCGCTGCCCGGCGGCGTCTACTTCGCCGGTGAGTCCCGGGCGTGGACCGGCGGGATGGCGTTCTACGACCCGGCGCTCCCCGGCGAGGCGGCGGCCCGGGCCTACCTGCTCGACGTCGGGCAGTTCGCCGACGTGGCCGCCCAGGAGATGTACCGGGAGCCCGGCGCCGACGTCGGCCTGATCGCCGAGGCCGTGGCCACCGGGCGGGCCACCCTCGGCCCCGGCCGGTACGAGACCCTGCTCTGCCCCGGCCGGCTCGACGGGCTCCCGCTGCTGACCTTCACCGCCCCCTGGGCGGCGTCCGAGGTGCGGTGGCGGGCCCCGGCCCCGGCCTACCTCGCCATGATCGCCCGTGGCCTGCGTGAGTCGCACGGCTGGGACGCCGACCGGATCGTCCGCTACCTGCTGGCCCGGCCGGGGGTCGCCGACGCCTGGGACGCGGCGGCCGTCGCGGCACTGATCGCCGGGGACGGACCGGCGCACGACCGCCGGGACGGACCCGCGCACGACCGCCGGGGACGGACCCGCGCATGACCGCCGGCACGGATCCGCGCTCATCGCCGGGGCGAAACCGGCACGACGCGCCGGACCGACCGGCGCACCGGCCGGTTCCGGGCACCGAACGCCGGGCGGGACGGGACGCCCGGCGGCCGTCGTCCCACCGCCCGGTCACCCCGGCGGTCGGTCCGGCGACCGGCACACGTCCCGCCGGTCGGCAGTAGATCGACCGGGTGGCCGCATTTGCCCGCGGCGGCCGTTTCACCGTCCACAATCACCACCGGGCATCGATAACCTCGGCCGGCCGTGCACGGGCACGGCTCATCCGCCGGCTCCACGACCGGCCGTCTGTGTGGGGGAATCGCATGAGGAGAAGGCTGATCGGTCTCGCGGTGGCGCTCGCCGTCACGGTGGGCGTGTCGCTGACCGCCGCCGGCCCGGCCCAGGCCGCCACCCCGGCCATCCAGATCACCAAGGTCTACTACAACTCGCCGGGCGCCGACAACCGCTCGAACTCCAGCCTCAACGCCGAGTACGTCCGGCTGACCAACCGGCGCTCCACCACCCTCAACCTGAAGTACTGGACGTTGCGCGACCAGGCCAACCACGTCTACAAGTTCTCCGGCGACTTCCGACTGGCCGCGGGCGCCAGCGTCCTCGTGCACACCGGAAAGGGCACCAACAGCTCGACCCACCGCTACTGGGGCTCGGGCGCCTACATCTGGAACAACACCGGGGACAAGGCGTACCTGCGCAACTCGTCCGGCACCCTGATCGACTCCTGCTCGTGGGGAAGCCGCGGCAGCTACACGTACTGCTGAGGCGGGCGCCGGCCCCGGGCAGCCGGGGCCGGCGGCACTCGCGGCGTCCACCGACGGGAATCCGTGCTCATCCGATCATCCTTCCGGCGTACGCCATCCGTCCGGTCCTCTCTGGACGAGCCCGCCCGATTGCCGTGCCGATCGGACAACCGCCGCCGGGCATGTCGGAAACGCCCGTCCGGACCTCCCAGCCCGCGGGCGTATGCCCAGGTTCCGCAGGCCCGCCCCGGTCGACCGACGGCGTCCGACGATGAGAGGCTGTCTGCGACGCGGCGGCGTCCCCCACCGTCGCCACCGCGACCGAACCCTGCCGACGGCGCGGCCCGACCCGGGGTGGACCGTCACCCGGGTGCCCGCGCCGGCTTCCCACGAGGAGTTCCATGTCCATCCCCGGGATGCGCCGGGCCGCCATCGGCCTGACCGCGCTCGCCGTGACCGCCCTCGGCGCGGTCACGACCACCCCCGACCAGGCGGACGCCGGCCCGAAGCCGGTCGCCGTCAAGCTGCTCGCCCTCAACGACTTCCACGGCAACCTCGAACCGCCGACCGGCACCACCAACGGCACCATCGCCGGGCAGCCCGCCGGCGGGGCCGAATACCTCGCCACCCAGCTCGCCGAGCTGCGCAAGCGCGCCGCCAAGGAGCAGAACACCATCACCGTGGCGGCCGGCGACCTGATCGGCGCCTCCCCGCTGCTCTCCGCCGCGTTCCACGACGAGCCGACCATCGAGGCGCTCTCGCTGGCCGGGCTGGACTACGCCAGCGTCGGCAACCACGAGTTCGACGAGGGCGCCGACGAGCTGCTGCGCATCCAGAACGGCGGCTGCCACCCGGTCGACGGCTGCGCCGACGGCACCCCGTACGAGGGCGCCGGCTTCCAGTACCTCTCCGCGAACGCGTTCAGGACCGCGAGCGGCCAGCCGCTGCTGGCCCCGTACGCCATCCACAAGGTGCAGGGCGTCAAGGTCGGCTTCATCGGCATGACGCTGGAGGGCACCCCGCAGATCGTCAGCCCGCAGGGCGTCGCCGGCCTGACCTTCACCGACGAGGCGCAGACCGCCAACCGGTACGCCCGCGAGCTGCGCCGCCAGGGCGTCGAGACCATCGTCGTGCTGATGCACGAGGGCGGCACCCAGGACGCCACCGGCGGCATCAACGACTGCAAGGGCATCAGCGGCCCGGTCGTGGACATCGCCAACCGGATGGACCCGTCGATCGACGTGATCGTCAGCGGCCACACCCACCAGGCGTACAACTGCGACATCAACGGCAAGCTGGTCACCAGCGCCAGCTCCTTCGGCCGCCTGGTCACCGACATCGACCTCTCCATCGACCGGCGCACCGGCGACGTGATCAGCGCCAAGGCCGAGAACGTGGTGGTCACCCGCGACGTCGACCCGGACCGGGCGCAGACCGATCTGATCAACCGCTACAAGACCGTGCTCGGCCCGGTGGCCGGCCGCGAGGTCGGCCAGACCACCGAGGCGATCAGCAAGACCCAGGAGACCCTCTTCGGTACGGTCAAGGGCGAGTCCCCGCTGGGCAACCTGGTCGCCGACGCGCAGCTCGCCGCCACCGACGACGAGCAGGGGGCGGTAGCCGCCTTCATGAACCCCGGTGGCGTACGCGCCGACATCGACGCCGGCCCGGTCACCTACGAGGAGGCGTTCACGGTGCAGCCGTTCGCCAACAACCTCGTGACGCTCGACCTCACCGGCGCGCAGCTCTACTGCCTGCTGGAGCAGCAGTTCGTCACCGGCCGGACGCTCTACCCGTCGTCGACCGTGCGGTACGTCGTCGACCCGGCCGGCACCACCGGCACCGTCGCCGACGCCTGCGCCGGCACCCGGGTCGTCCGGGGCAGCCTCACCCTGGGCGGGGTGGCGGTCACCGCCGACGCCACGTACCGGGTCACGGTGAACAACTTCCTCTCCGGCGGCGGCGACGGCTTCACCGTCCTCACCGGCGGCACCAACGCGGTCACGGGCATGATCGACCTGGACGCGTTCGTGGCCTACCTGACCGCCGAGTCCCCGGTCTCGGCGCCGGCCCTGGACCGGATCCGCACCACCGCGGAGGTCCCCGCCGCCTGACGGCAGCGGTACGCACACCCGACGGGCCCCGGAGCATCGCTCCGGGGCCCGTTCTCCGTCCGTCCGGTGTCAGGCCTGCACGGGGGCCGGTTCGGTGGCCGGCGGGGTGGCCGGCGTGCGGCCGTCCTGGGCCGGCGTGAGCAGCCGGCGCAGGGAGAGCGCGATGAGCGAGGACACCAGGCAGCCGCTGACGACCGCCACGACCCAGATCCGGCCGTTGGCCGCACCGAGCAGCGGGCCCGCCGTGACCGGGCCGATCACCCCGCTGATGCCGAAGATCATCGAGCTCATGGCGTTGTACCGGCCGCGCAGCGCGTCCGTGGCGAGCGCGTTCGTCAGCGCCGGCATCACCGGCGACAGCAGGGTCTCGCCGAAGCCGAAGATCGCCGAGCAGGCCACGACGCAGAGGGCGGCGACCAGCGCGTTGCTCGGGCCGACCACGCCCCCGGCACCCAGCACCAGCCAGGCGATCGCGAAGACCGCGCCCACGACCGCCAGCCCGCCCGTCCGGCTGCGCCCCTCCATCCGCCGCAGGACCAGCAGCTGGGAGAGCACGATCATCACCGTGTTGCCGGCCAGCGCCCAGGCCACCACGCGCGGCGTCACCTCGGCCACCCGCACGGCGTACGCGGTGAAACCGACCTCGATCTGCGCGTATCCGCAGGTGGTCAGGACCAGGCCGAAGATGACGAGTCGCCGGAACGGGCGGTCGCGCAGCACGGTGAGGTAGCCGCCGGACGACGTCCGGTCCCCGGCCGGTCCGGTGGTGAGCCGGCGGCCCACGTGCGGCAGGGTCAGCAGGATCAGCGCGGGCATCAGGTAGCTGATCGCGTCGAGGACGTAGATCGCCTGGAAGGTGACCGCGCGGGTGGTGTCGACGATCGCGCCGGAGGTCAGGCCGCCGACGCCGATGCCGAGGTTGAGCAGGGCGAAGTTCAGCCCGAAGATCCGCTGCCGCTCGTCGGCGTCGGTGAGCGAGGCGAGGATCGTGTTCTGCCCGGGCCAGATGACGGAGCTGCCCATCGCGACCAGCGTCATCACCCCGAACGCCGAGGCGCTCGAGTCGACCAGCGCCAGCGACCCGGTGCCGACCGCCTCGATCACCAGGCCCGAGAGCAGGATCCGGCGCGCGCCGAACCGGTCGATGAGCGTGCCGCCGACCGGCGACAGCGCCAGGGTGACCACGCCGTACCAGCCGATCACCAGACCGGCCCGGGTGTCGGTGAGGCCCCGCACGTCGGTCAGGTAGATGAACAGGAACGGCAGGGTGAGGCCGCGCCCGATCGCCGACAGCAGCGTGCCGACGAGCATCCGCCGGGCTTCCGGACGGCGGGGCAGGGCGCGACTGAGCATCCCCCGATTCTGTGCGCTGGGTGTGACGCGGCGCGAGACCTTTTCGCTCGGAGTTTTCCGCGCAGCGTGTGCGCGGTGTCACACCCCGAAGCGCGTCTGCGGGCGTCATACCTCTCTGCGATCCTGGTCGGGATGACCACCACCTGGCGACACCTGCCCGCACCGGCCCGCGAGATCGCCACCGCCGCCACCGACGCGGTCGCCGCCGCGCGCGAGCGCGCCCCCGAGGCGTACGACGTCGCGGTGGCCCGGCTCGCCACGGCCGAGCGGTCCGGCCTGGTGCTCGGCGCGGTGGTCCGGCTGCTGCTGGAGGAGACCCACCCGGACGGCCTGGACGGCGACGACGTCCGTCAGGTGCTCGAGGGCTGTGTGCGCGGCGCCGCGCAGTGGCGGCCCGACGTCGACCCGCACGTGGTGCTCGTCCTGCTGGCGGGCGCCCTCGGCGTCTACGACCCGGACGGCGACGAGTCGCCGCCCGACCCGCCCGATGTGGCGCGGCACGCGCCGCTGCTCGTCGCCGACCTGCTCGCCGCCACCGGCCGGCCCCTCGACGGCTACCTGACCGCCGCGTTCACCGAGATCGCGCGCACCGAACGGCAGGACTGAGCGGCCGTGGCGGGCTCCTTACCCGACCGGGAGGTCCTGACATGACCAGCAAGTTCACCGAGCTCGCGATCGACTGCGCCGATCCCGTCGGGCTCGCCCGGTTCTGGTGCGCGGTCCTCCGCTACGAGGTGCAGGGCGAAGAGGACGGGCTCGTCACGATCGGCTCCCCTGTGGTGCCTGAGGGCAGGAACCACCCCGGCCCGGTGCCACCGACGTTGACGTTCGCGCGCGTGCCCGAGGGCAAGACCGTCAAGAACAGGCTCCACATCGACGTCAACCCGACCGACAGGGAGCAGGACGAGGAGGTCCGTCGCCTGCTCGACCTGGGTGCTCGACACGCCGACGTCGGCCAGGGCGAGGAGAGCTGGGTCGTGCTCGTCGACCCGGAGGGGAACGAGTTCTGCGTCCTCGCGGACCGCTGCCCCTGATCGCCGGAAACGAATCAAGGCCCCTCGCTGGAGGGGCCTTGACCTGCTCTTACCTCTGGTCGGGGTGGCCGGATCCGAACCGCCGACCTCCTCGTCACGAACGAATGATCATGGGACTTTCAGCAGCCGGTGGCCGGTGCTTCACCTCGGTAGATGGTCCGTCATCGTTCGCCGGGGTCCGCTGGTGTGTGGGCAGGTTGTCACTCAGTTGGTCACGCAGACAGGACGGCTTGGCTCACGCACCCGCTTCCGGAGGGATACGTCCCAGCCACCGCCACCCGTGTCACTGACCTGGGCTCATGCCCTGACGAGCAGTACTCGATCTGGGCCGCGTCCGGCGAGGTCCCGGCGGGCTGGCGACGCCGGCCGGACGGGCAGCCGACAGGAGTGCCTCGAACACATCGAGCGGGTCTGGACCGACATGCGCCCGCGCAGCCTGCGTCTATCGGGCCGGGAAGGAAGATCCCGCGCATCCGGCCCTTCGCTCCGGATCAGAACGCCGGGGAATCTCCTCACCGGTCACCGTGTCGACGAGGGTGATGGCCTCCACCGGGCAGAATCCGGCGGCCTCGCGGATCTCGGGGTTCGGCTCCATCACCTCGGCCAGCGGCCGAGAGACGCCGTCCACCACGGCGAAGTGCCCGGCCGCGACACTTTTGCACATGCTCGACCCGGTACACCGGTTCCGGTCCACGGCGACCCGCCAGCCGGCCTTTTCCCAGGACTCGTTCGAACGCACGATGACTTTCTCCCTCACCCCGACGACGGAAATGCTCGCGGCCGCCATTCGGCGATCCGGGTACGCATCGTCCAGCGGAAGGCGATCGGGCCGTCGTCCGCGGGATCGGCGCCCGTCTGGCGTACGAAATGCTCGTAGCCGGCGTGGTGCTCGATCTTCACCCTCTCGCCGGCAGCCACGGCTTTGAGCAGGCGACGTTCGGGCGGAAGGTCCGCCGGGCCGCCGCCCTCCAGGACAACATCCACGAGGTTGTCGTCTGCGAGATGACCCATCGCCATGCCCCTCCTCGACAGTTCTGGCGCGAATGACGTCCGGAAACAGGACCTCGACGCCCCGCCATTCGTCGGTAATCAATCGGGGGAACGGCCCCATCCCTGACGAACCCCTATCGGGAAAGCCGGTAACGGCCGCATTCGCCGATCCACGTTGCTTACCCGGTGGTTACCGGCTTGTTCCACGGCGGATCGTACGTTCGCCAGCGCGCCAACAGACGAAATCATCCCGCATCGCGTTCACCTGCGAACAGGAGTCAGCATGGCAACGTTGGGCCCCACCGTGTCGGCCGGCAAGGCCGACAGTCCGCCGTCGTTCCCGATGCGCCGCTCCGGGTGCCCCTTCAACCCGCCCCCGGAGTACGAGACGCTGCGCTCGACGGAACCGGTGTCCCGGGCCATGCTTCGCGACGGCAGCACCGTCTGGCTGGTCTCGCGGTACGCCGACGTCCAGGCCGCGCTCACCGACCCCCGGATCAGCAGCGACAGCACCATCCCGGGCATTCCCCTGGCCGGCGGTACCGGGGTGGACCCGCAAGGACGGCGCTCGTCGTTCGTCCGGATGGACCCGCCCGAGCACGACGTGTACCGCAAACTGCTGGTGCCCGACTTCACGATGCGCAAGATCCGCACCCTGCGCCCGCGGATCCAGCGGATGGTGGACGACGCGCTGGACGTCATGCGGGACAGTGGCCAGCCCGCCGACCTCGTGAAGCTGGTGGCGCTACGGGTGCCGTCGGTGCTCACCTGCGAACTTCTCGGCGTGCCGGAGTCCGAGCACCAATTCTTCCAGACCCGCGCGAATGTCCTGCTCGAGCGCGGCGTCCCGATGAACGAACTCCGGACCGCCGTGATGGAGATGCGCACCCACATGCTCGCCCTGTTGGACGAGAAACGCCGTAACCCGGGCGACGACATCCTCACCAAACTCGCGCACGCACCGGCCGAACTCGAGCTGGCGGATTCCGAGCTCGCCGGCGCGGCCCAGAGCGTGCTGAACGCATCGCACGAGTCGACCGCCAGCATGATCGCGCTCGGCACGCTGGTCCTGCTGGAACACCCCGATACGCTCGCCGAACTCAAAGCCGACCCGGCCCTGTGGCCCAAGGCTGTCGAGGAGTTGCTCCGCTACCTCAGCGTCGGCGATCTGGTTCTGCCCCGAATCGCCAAGGAGGACGTCGAGATCGCGGGACAACGGATCGCGGCCGGTGAGGGTCTGTATCTCCTCGCCGCCTCGGCCAACCACGACAAGGACTTCTTCGAGGACCCGGACACCTTCGACATTCATCGCTCGACGCGCGGGCACATGGCGTACGGCTACGGCATCCACCAGTGCATCGGCCAGAACATCGCCAATGCGGAGCTGGAGATCGTCTTCGAGACCCTGTTCCGCCGGTTCCCCGACCTGAGCTGCACCGTGCCGCTCGAGGAGCTGTCGTACAAACACGAGAGCGCTTTCTTCGGCGTTTACGAATTGCCGGTCACCTGGTGAACCGGTGAGGCGGGGGGGGGGGGGGGGGGGGGGGG
>NZ_JBPQTK010000163.1:0-11116 GCF_051386315.1 Micromonospora sp. URMC 107 | reverse complement strand
GGCCCCGCCGGCGGGGCCGGCGGGCGCTCGTCGTACGGCTGGGAGTGGGTCAGCCCTGGGGGGCGCTCATCGTGAGCTTTTTGATCGTGACTTCCTTCTTCGGGTGGCCGCCACCGGCCTGCTTCGCGAACGCCTTGTCGTCGCCGGCCGCCGCAACCTGCTTGACGAGGTCCATGCCGCCGGTGATGGTGCCCAGGACGGTGTAGTTCGGGTCCAGCGGCGAGTCGCCGTAGACGATGAAGAACTGGCTGCCCGTGCTGCCCGGCTGGCCCGAGTTGGCCATCGCGATCACGCCCTCCGGGTACGGGGGCCGCTTGTCGGTGGGCAGGTTCTCCTCGGCGAGCCGGTAGCTCGGGCCGCCGGTGCCGTCGGTCTGCCGCCAGCCCTTGCCCGACGCGCTCGGGTCGCCGCACTGGAGCACCTTGATGCCCTCGGTCACCAGCCGGTGGCACTTGCTGTTGTCGAAGAAGTTCTTCTCCGCCAGGTGGGTGAAGCTGCCCGCGGTGCAGGGCACCGCCGCCCGGTCGATCGTGGCGGTGATCGGGCCCAGGTTGGTGTCGATCGTCATCGTCTGGGTGCCCGTGTTCGACTGCTGCACGGGCGGCAGCCCGACGTCCTTGATCTGCGGGGACCGCTGGTCGGTGGGGACCTCGGTCCAGGCGCACTGCACGTTGCCGGCCGCCGGGCCGGCGGTGTCGGTCTTGTCGTCGTCGCCGAGGGTGGTGACGAGCCAGACCGTGCCGGCGACGACGAGGACCAGGACCGAGGCGGCCCCCACGATCGCCTGGGTCTGCCGGCGCTTGCGGGCCCTGGCCGCGCGCTCGGCCATCTCCTTCTCGAGCCGGGCGCGCGCCGCCGCGCGCTGCCGCTCTCTGGTGGACGTCACGCCTGGATCCTCCTGGGCTGTCGGGTGGCGCGGTCGGTGCCGCTGAGGTTGGTGGGGCGGCCGGGTCAGCCGGCGCTCGGGCTGGCCGCCGGAGCGCCCGAAGCGGACGGCGCCGGTGCCGAGGCCCCCTGCGCCACGGGCTCACCGACGGTCAGGCTCTGCACGACCACGTCGTCGTCCTTGGGCTTGACCTTGGCCCCCGTCCCATTGTCCACGGTCGGCTTGGCACCGATCTTCGCCACCACGTCGATCCCACCGGTGACCCGGCCGATGATCGGGTACTTCGGGTCGGCCGTCGTGAAGTCCTTGAAGAACATCAGGAACTGGCTGCCGTTGGCACCCGGCGGGTTGGCGATCATCGCGACCGTGCCCTTCGGGTAGGTCGCGGGCTGGCCGGCTGCGGGGCTCGCCGACGGCGACGGCGCGGTGGGGACGTTCTCGTCGTAGAACGAGTAGGTGGGGCCGCCGAGCCCGGTGCCGCTCGGGTCGCCGCAGCGCACCGCGCCCTCGGTGGTGATCTCGTGGCACTTGGTGTTGTCGTAGAACGACCGGCCGGCCAGGTGGGCGATGCTCGCCGCCGCGCACGGGGCGCCGGCGAGGTCGAGCTCGACGGTGATCGGCGCGCCCTGGTTGGTGGTGACCGTCATCGGGCGCACGCCGTCGGTGGGCAGCCCCTGGGTGGCCGGGGTGCCGACGTCCTTGAGGTTGGTGTTCGCGGTGGCGTCCTGCGGGGTCCACAGGCAGACGTCCTCGGCGGCCGTGTTCTTCTTCGGCTCGTCGTCGAAGGCGCCCAGCGCCCACGCCGAGCCGGCCACGATCAGCGCGAGGACGACCGCGACGCCGACGCCGGCCTGGATCTGCCGACGACGCTTGACGGCGGCGGCCCGGCGGGCGAGTTGCCGGTCGAGCTTGGCGCGCGCCAGTTTGCGCTGCCGGTCCCTGCTGGAAGCCACCCGTGCTCCCCTTCCTCTACCCTGGTCGTCACCGGTGGTCGGGCGTCCTGCGCCCGTTGGGCGGCACGTGCGCCACGCCACACGCCCGCCAGAGTGTACGGCTACCGGCTGGGAAAGTGGTGTACGAGGTCCGGGCCGGGTCTATCGGAACGCGTCACTGTGCCCCCGAGGGCGTCCGAACCGTGGCCCCGGGGGCGTCCGGAACGGGCACGGGCGTCGCCCCGTGGGGTGCCCCGGGGCGGAGGCGCAGAACCTCCTCGCGCCGCCCGATAGGCTGCTGACAGCGAACAAGCTCGACGGAAAGGGGAGCGGACGTGCTCGTGGCCGGCTTTCCCGCGGACGCCTTCGGCACCAACTGCTACGTGGTCGCCGCCGCGCCGGGGGAGCAGTGCGTGGTGGTCGACCCCGGCATCGGGGTGCTCGACCGGCTCGACGCCCTGCTGGCCGAGCATCGGCTGCACCCGGCCGCCGTCCTGCTCACCCACGGCCACCTCGACCACACCTTCTCGGTGGCGCCGGTCTGCGGCGCCCGGGGCATCACCGCGTACGTGCACCCCGGCGACCGGGAGATGCTCGCCGACCCGGCCAAGGGGCTGTCGGCGGACCTCACCGCACTCTTCGGCGGGCGGCTGCCGTACACCGAGCCGGAGGACGTCGCCGAGCTGACCGACGGCGCCACGCTGGCCCTCGCCGGGTTGGAGATCACCGTCGACCATGCCCCGGGCCATACCGGCGGGTCGGTGCTCTTCCGGCTGCCGGCCGCCGGCTCGTCGTGGGAGGCGGATCAGCTCTGCCTCTCCGGCGACGTCCTGTTCGCCGGCTCCATCGGCCGCACCGACCTGCCGGGCGGCAGCATGACGAGGATGGTCACCAGCCTCCGGGACAAGATCCTCCCGCTGGCCGACGACACCGTCGTGCTGCCCGGGCACGGCCCCGCGACCACCATCGGCCGCGAGCGCGCCACCAACCCGTACCTCGTCGAGGTGGCGGGGGGTGCCGGGGCGCGACCGGCGGCTCCCACCCGCGGCCTGTAGCCCGGTCGCCGACTCTCCGTCCCGCGGCCGACGACCGGCCGCACCGACTTCCCGCCCCGCGGCCGGTGGCCGGCCGCGCCGACTCTTCGCCCGCGCCGACGCGCGGGACCGCGAACGGAGCATCATGAGCAAGCCCACGCCCATCTCCGGCTTCCCGGAGTGGACGCCCGCGCAGCGGATGATCGAGCAGTACGTCCTCGACAGGATCCGCGGCACCTTCGAGCTGTACGGCTTCGCCCCCCTGGAGACCCGCGCGGTGGAGCCGCTGGACCAGCTGTTGCGCAAGGGGGAGACCTCGAAGGAGGTCTACCTGATCCGGCGCCTGCAGGCCGACGCCGACGGCCCGGCCGGCGACGACGCCCTCGGCCTGCACTTCGACCTGACCGTGCCGTTCGCCCGCTACGTGCTGGAGAACGCCGGCAAGTTGCAGTTCCCGTTCCGCCGCTACCAGATCCAGAAGGTGTGGCGGGGCGAGCGACCGCAGGAGGGGCGCTACCGCGAGTTCCTCCAGGCCGACATCGACATCGTCGACCGGGACACCCTCGCTGCGCACCACGAGGCGGAGATGCCGCTGGTCGTGGGCGACGCGCTGCGCTCGCTGCCGATCCCGCCGGTGCGGATCCAGGTCAACAACCGCAAGATCTGCGAGGGCTTCTACCGGGGCGTCGGGCTCACCGACCCGGAGGCGGCGCTGCGCGCGGTCGACAAGCTCGACAAGATCGGCCCGGCGAAGGTCACCGAGCTGCTCGCCGAGACGGCCGGGGCCAGCGAGGCGCAGGCCAAGGCGGTCCTGTCGCTGGCGGAGATCTCCGCCCCGGACGCCTCCTTCGCCGACGCCGTCCGCGCCCTGGGCGTCAGCGACCCGATGCTCGACGAGGGGATCGAGGAGCTGGTGCGGGTGGTGGAGACCGCCGCCGCGCACTCCCCGGGTCTCTGCGTGGCCGACCTGCGCATCGCCCGCGGCCTGGACTACTACACCGGCACGGTCTACGAGACGCAGCTCATCGGCTACGAGCGGTTCGGCTCGATCTGCTCCGGCGGCCGGTACGACAACCTGGCCAGCGCCGGAGCCACCCGGTTCCCGGGGGTGGGCATCTCGATCGGGGTGACCCGGCTGCTGGGGCTGCTCTTCGGCGCCGGCGCGCTGTCGGTGTCGCGGGACGTGCCGACCTGCGTCCTGGTCGCGGTGGCCAGCGAGGAGCAGCGCGCCGCCAGCAACCGGGTGGCCGAGGCGCTGCGCTCCCGGGGCGTGCCGACCGAGGTGTCGCCGAGCGCGGCGAAGTTCGGCAAGCAGATCCGCTACGCCGAGCGGCGGGGCATCCCGTACGTCTGGTTCCCCGGGGTGGACGGCGCGGCCGACGAGGTGAAGGACATCCGTTCCGGCGAGCAGGTCGCCGCGGCGGCGGGGGAGTGGACGCCGCCCCGGGCGGACCTCAGGCCGCTGGTCAGCTGAGACATTACTGGCGCGTACGCGCGATCGGACCTACGGTGGCGTAAGTTACGCCACCGTAGGGAGATCGTCGTGACGACACTCAGCCAGACCGCCCTGCTCCTCGAACTGGAGCCCGTCGTCGAGCGGAACCTCGACCGGCACCTGGCCATCGCCAAGGAGTGGTTCCCGCACGAGTACGTGCCGTGGAGCGAGGGGCGCACCTTCGACGGGCCGCTGGGCGGCGAGGCGTGGTCCGAGGGCGACTCGACGATCCCCGACGTGGCCCGCACCGCGCTGATCGTCAACCTGCTGACCGAGGACAACCTGCCCTCGTACCACCACGAGATCGCCACCCTGTTCGGCCGGGACGGCGCCTGGGGCACCTGGGTGCACCGGTGGACCGCCGAGGAGGGCCGCCACGGCACCGCCATCCGCGACTACCTCACCGTCACCCGGGCGGTCGACCCGGTGGCGCTGGAGCGGGCCCGGATGGTGCACATGTCCGCCGGCTACGCCAACGTGCACGACGACGAGGTGCTGCACTCCCTGGCGTACGTCTCGTTCCAGGAGCTGGCCACCCGGATCTCGCACCGCAACACCGGCCGGGTCACCGGCGACCCGGCGTGCGAGGCGCTGCTGGCCCGGGTCGCGGCCGACGAGAACCTGCACATGGTCTTCTACCGCAACCTGCTGGCGGCGGCCTTCGAGCTGGCCCCCAGCCAGGCGATGCGGGCGGTCGCCGACGTGGTGGCCGACTTCCAGATGCCCGGCAACGGCATCGACGGCTTCGCCCGCAAGTCGGTGGCGATCGCCCTCGCCGGCATCTACGACCTGCGCCTGCACCGCGACGAGGTGGTGGCGCCGGTGCTGCGCCAGTGGGACGTCTTCAACGTGACCGGCCTGGACGCCGACGGCGAGGCGGCCCGCGAGGCGATCGCCGCCCACCTCGACGAGCTGGAGCGCGCCGCGTCCCGCTTCGAGGAGAAGCGCGACGCCCGCGCGGCCCGCCTCGCCTCCCGCTGACCCTTCCCGGCGACAGGGCCGTCGATCATGCAGTTGTGGCGGGGGACGGAACGCCTGAACCACCGGGATCCCGGCACCACGACTGCATGATCGACTACTCGGTGGGTGGGGGGCCCAGGGGGAGGAGGAGGCAGGTCGAGGTGGCGTGGGCCACCAGGCGGGACTTCGCGTCGAGCAGCCTCGCCTCGGCGAGGGCGGTGCGGCGACCGCGCTGCAGGACGGTGCCCTCGCAGCGCAGGGTGCCGCTCGCGACGGTGACCGGGCGGAGGAACTTCACGTTCAGGTCCAGCGAGGTGTAGCCGATCCCGGCCGGCAGGGTGGTGTGCACCGCGCACGCCGCGGCGGTGTCCAGCAGGGTGGAGATGACCCCGCCGTGCACGGTGCCGAGCGGGTTGTAGTGGAACTCCTGGGGGACCAGTTCGACGGCCACCCGGCCCTCGTCGGCCTCCATCCGGGACATGTCGACCAGGTGCATGATGGGCGGCGCCGCCAGTTCCCCGGCGATCATCGCGCGGAGCAGCTCCAGGCCGCCGCGCCGGCCGACGTGCGCGGCGTTGATGCCCGGGTCGGACCACGAGAAGGTGCGGCTGCGCGCCGGATCCTGCGTCTGCGTCATGGACCCAGCCTCGCAGCGCGTTGCTGAGTCTGTCAATCAGACCTAGCCTGGAGCGCATGAGACCCGCGGCACTGGACTGGTCGGTGGAGAACTGCACCATCGCCCGGGCGATGGAGATCCTCGGCGAGCGGTGGACCCTCGTGGTCCTGCGCGAGGTCTTCAGCGGCGTCCGCCGCTTCGACGACATGCGCGTGCGCACCGGCGTCCCCCGGCAGGTGCTGACCAACCGGCTGGCGATGCTGGTGGAGCGCGGCGTCCTGCGGCGCGAGCCCTACCGGGAGCCCGGCAGCCGGGAGCGCCACGAGTACCGGCTGACCGGGATGGGGCTCGACCTGTGGCCGGTGCTGGTCGCCGTGCTCGGCTGGGGGGACCGCTACCTGGCCGACCCGGAGGGCTCGCCGTTGACGGTCGCGCACCGCGACTGCGGCGCCGAGATCGGGGTCGCGCTGCGCTGCGAGCGCGGGCACGAGGTCGACCGGCCGCGCGACGTGGTGCCGCGGCCGGGGCCCGGGGCGCGCCGCCGCGCCGGGTGAGCGCGCCGGCGGGTCGACCTGCCCCGGGCCGCCGCCGCGACGCGCGGACGGTGGTCGCCGCCCGCGCGTCGGCCCGGTCCGCTACCAGCCGAATCCGGCGGCGTACGAGACGCTCGCCAGGACCTGCTGCCCGGAGGTGTTCGGGTGGAAGTAGTCCCAGGTGGAGAGCTGCCCGAGGGTGAACGGGTAGCCGAACACGGCGTTGTCGTCGAAGTCGCAGTTCGGGCCGTACGCGGCGCAGGCCTGGGCGAGCTGCGCGTTGTAGTCGACCACCCGCTGGCGTACCCGGTTGCGCCGGTCCACGTCCGCCTGCGCCGTGGAGGTCGGGTTGGCCAGCATGGACTGGCAGATGCCGAACAGCGACCAGGCGCTGCGGGCGCTGCCGCTGTCCTTGCCGACGGCCCAGAGCCGGTGGATGTCCGGCACGCTGATCACCTGCACCCGGGCGGTGGGCAGCCCGGCCTTGAGGCGGGCCAGCGCGGCGTCGATGTTGGCCCGGTAGGTCGTCACCGGCGTCATCGCCGCCTCCGTGCTGGTGCAGGCGTCGTTGGCGCCGATCAGCATGGTGACGTAGTCGACGCCCTGGCTGACGGCGGTGCCGGCCTGGCCGTACATGTCGGCGGACTTCGCGCCGGTGCGCGCGTCGTTGTGGTTGCGCCCGTTGATGGCCGCGTTGGTCGCGCGGATGCGCAGGTACTGGCTGTTGACGGCGGAGTCGCCGCCGGTGCTGAAGGAGCGGGAGGTGCAGTCGGAGTACCAGCCGCAGGCGTTGAAGCCGCGGGTGATCGAGTCACCGAGGCTGGCCATCGAGTTCGGGGGCGGACCGGGGTCGGCGGCGGCCGGGGTGCCGGCCAGCAGGACGAGGGCGGTGAGGGCGGCGAGAGGGGCGAGCAGCCGTCGGACGGACTTCATGGTGGCCTCCGGATCGCGGGTGCCGAATGGGGGGACGGTGGACCGAGCGTATAGACGTACGTCAGTGTCCACAATGTTTCCGGCAGATGGCCGCCGCAGTCGGGGCGAAAAGGACAAAGTCGGGTCTTGCATACGAACTCAAGTATGTGAATACTTCAGTGAGCTCAGCCGGTACCCCCAGATCGGCAGGGCCGCTCCCGGCCCGGGTCACCCCCGACGCGGGCCCGTCACCCCTCCCTGGAGGTTGTTACATGCGACCCACGAGGTCCTCGCTCCGTCGCGCCGCCGTCGTCGCCGCGGCCGGCGCCATGGTTGCCGGCTCGCTGATCGGCGCGCCCGCCCAGGCCGCACCCTCGCTCGCTTCGCCCGACGCCGCCGCCAGCCTGGCCGAGCGCCTCGGCGACCGGTCCGCCGGCACGTACGCCGACGCCAACGGCAAGATGGTCGTCACCGTGACCGACGCCCTCGCCGCCCGGCAGGTCAGCGCCGCCGGCGCCACCCCGAAGATCGTCAAGCGCGGCGCCAGCGAGCTGGCCCGGGCCACCTCGGAGCTGGACCGCTCCGCCAAGATCCCCGGCACCGCGTGGTGGACCGACCCGGCCACCAACCAGGTCGTCGTCTCCGTCGACAGCACCGTCACCGGCGCCAAGCTGGAGCGCGTCAAGGCCGCCGCCGCCCGGATGAACGGCGCGATCCGGATCGAGGCCGAGGCCGGCGTGCTCAGCACCCGGATCTCCGGCGGCCAGGCCATCTACGCCGGTGGCGGCGGTCGCTGCTCGCTCGGCTTCAACGTGCGCAGCGGCACCACCTACTACTTCCTGACCGCCGGGCACTGCACCAACATCTCGTCCAGCTGGTACAGCAACTCCGCCCAGACCAACCTGCTGGGCAGCCGCACCGGCACCAGCTTCCCGGGCAACGACTACGGCATCGTGCGGCACAACAACTCCGCCAACGCCGCCGGCAACGTCTACCTCTACAACGGCAGCTACCGGGACATCACCGCCGCCGGCAACGCCTACGTCGGCCAGTCGGTGCAGCGCTCCGGCAGCACCACCGGCCTGCGCAGCGGCTCGGTCACCGCGCTCAACGCCACGGTGAACTACGCCGAGGGCTCGGTCTACGGCATGATCCGCACCAACGTCTGCGCCGAGCCGGGCGACAGCGGCGGCTCGCTGTTCAGCGGCTCCACCGCCCTGGGCCTGACCTCCGGCGGCAGCGGCAACTGCAGCAGCGGTGGCACGACCTTCTTCCAGCCGGTCGGCGAGGCGCTGAGCCGCTACGGCGTCAGCATCTTCTGATCGAACGCACCGCAGCGGGCCGCCGGGTGATCCCGGCGGCCCGTCCGCGTGCCGGGACCGGTTCGCCGGACTCAACCGGGCAGGTCGGGGTGCGTTCCGGCCGGTGAGCACCCCCGCGCCCCGCCCGCCGGCGCGCTGGCGGCCACCCTCGACCGCCGCCGGCTGCTGATCGGCGTCAGCAACGACCGGGCGGTGGTCATCGAGGCGGGCGCCTGGAACATCCGGGCGGACCGAGGCACCGGGGCGCGGCGATGCCGTCGTCGGGCCACCCGCCCACGCGACGCGGAGCACGAGCGCGTCGACGGGTGGCGCGGACCCTCGCCGGGGGCGGCTGACAGAATGCCAGGAGTAACGGTGGACCGCAGATGAGGAGACGCAAGTCGTGATCCGTACCCATGACGCCGGCAGCCTGCGCGCGACGGACGCCGGCACCACGGTGACGCTCGCCGGGTGGGTGGCCCGCCGGCGCGACCACGGCGGCGTGATCTTCGTCGACCTGCGCGACGCCTCCGGCGTGGTCCAGGTGGTGTTCCGCGAGGAGGACGCGCACGCGCTGCGCAACGAGTTCTGCGTCCGGGTGACCGGCGAGGTGACCCGCCGCCCCGAGGGCAACGAGAACCCGGAGCTGCCGACCGGCGAGATCGAGGTGACCGCGGCCGAGCTGGAGGTGCTCTCCGAGGCGGCGCCGCTGCCCCTGCCGGTGGACGACCAGGTCGAGGCCGGCGACGACATCCGGCTGCGCTACCGCTACCTCGACCTGCGCCGCAGCGGCCCGGCGAAGGCGATGCGGCTGCGCTCGCGGGCCAACCAGCTCGCCCGCGCGGTGCTGCACGAGCGGGACTTCCTGGAGATCGAGACTCCGACGCTGACCCGGTCCACTCCGGAGGGCGCGCGCGACTTCCTGGTGCCGGTGCGGCTCCAGCCCGGCAGCTGGTACGCGCTGCCGCAGTCGCCGCAGCTGTTCAAGCAGCTGCTGATGGTCGGCGGCATGGAGCGGTACTACCAGATCGCCCGCTGCTACCGCGACGAGGACTTCCGCGCCGACCGGCAGCCGGAGTTCACCCAGCTCGACATCGAGATGTCCTTCGTCACCGAGGACGACGTCATCGACCTCGGCGAGGCGATCGTCTCGGCGCTCTGGAAGGACCTGGCCGGCCACGAGATCTCCCGGCCGATCCCGCGCATCACCTGGCACGACGCGATGGCCCGCTACGGCTCCGACAAGCCCGACCTGCGCTACGGCGTAGAGCTGACGGAGCTGACCGACTACCTGCGCGGCACCGAGTTCCGGGTCTTCGCCGGCGCGATCGACGCGGGCGGCTACGTCGGCGCGGTCGTCATGCCGGGCGGCGCGTCGCAGAGCCGCAAGGAGCTCGACGGCTGGCAGGACTGGGCCAAGGCGCGCGGCGCGCGGGGCCTGGCGTACGTGGTGCTCGACGCCGAGACCGGCGAGGCGCGTGGACCGGTGGCGAAGAACCTCTCCGCCGCGCACCTGGGCGGGCTCGCCGACGCGGTCGGCGCCAAGCCGGGCGACGCGGTCTTCTTCGCCGCCAGCACGAACACCCGCGAGGCGCAGGAGCTGCTCGGCGCGGCCCGAATCGAGATCGCCAAGCGGGCCGGGCTGGTCGACGAGAGCGCCTGGGCGTTCTGCTGGGTGGTCGACGCGCCGATGTTCGAGCGCACGGACGAGGGGGGCTGGACGGCGGTGCACCACCCGTTCACCTCGCCGAACTCCGAGTGGGTCGACCGGTTCGAGGAGGCGCCGGACCGGGCGCTGGCGTACGCGTACGACATCGTCTGCAACGGCAACGAGATCGGTGGCGGCTCGATCCGTATCCACCGGGGCGACGTGCAGAAGCGGGTCTTCGACCTGCTCGGCATCACCCCGGAGGAGGCACAGGACAAGTTCGGCTTCCTGCTGGAGGCGTTCAAGTACGGCGCCCCGCCGCACGGTGGCATCGCGTTCGGCTGGGACCGGGTCTGCATGCTGCTCGCCGGCGCGGACTCGATCCGCGAGGTCATCGCCTTCCCGAAGACCCGGGGCGGCTTCGACCCGCTGACCGGCGCGCCGACGCCGATCACCACGCAGCAGCGCGCCGAGGCCGGCATCGACGCCAAGCCGAAGCCGGCGGCGGCGCCGCACACCGGCACGGCCGGCCCGGCCGCCCCGGTCGCCGACCCGACCTGACGGACCCGGCCGACCCGCCTCGGCTCTCCGGCCCGGGCCGCCGCGGCCCGGCTCGCCCGCCGACCGGGGGGTCTGCGTCATGATTCGCCGGACGACATGACGCGGACCTCCCGGTCGTCCACGGGAGGCGGGAGCGGGAGGGGAGCGGGATGACGCTGCTCGTGGTGGGGGCCAGCGGGTACCTCGGCGGCGAGGTCTGCCGGCAGGCGGTCGCGGCGGGGCGGCGAACTTGAACGCC
>NZ_JBPQTK010000162.1:0-11413 GCF_051386315.1 Micromonospora sp. URMC 107 | reverse complement strand
GGGCCGGGGGTTCGGCGGCGTACCAGGGGCGGCCGGGGAAGACGACGACGCCCTCGGCGGCTGCGGCGGCGGTCAGCGCGACGTCGTCGGCGCCCTCCGGCAGGCGGGCCCAGAGGTGCAGGCCGCCGCGCGGGACCGGCTGCCGGGCGAGCTCCGGGAGGTGCCGGCGGAGCGCGGTCAGCAGCGCCTCGCGACGGGTGCGCAGCGCGGTGCGCAGGGCGCGGCGGTGCCGCGTCCAGGCCGGGGCGGTGACGAACTCGAGCGTGGCCTGTTGCAGTGGGCCGGCGACGAAGAAGTCGTCGAGCAGCCGGGCCGCCCGCAGCCGGGCGCCGGCCGGGCCACGGGCGCCGATCGCGGCGACGCGCAGCCCGGGAGCGGTCGACTTGGTCAGCGAACGCAGGTAGACGACGTGCCCGTCGGGGTCGTCGGCGGCCAGCGGCGGCGGGGCCTGGCCGTCGATGGTGAGGTCGCGGGCGTAGTCGTCCTCGATCAGGAACGCCCCGGCGTCGCGTACGGCCTCGGCGACCCGGGCCCGGCGGTGGTCCGCCAGTGTCGCGCCGTGCGGGTTGGCGTACAGCGGCTGGCAGTAGAACAGCCGGGCGCCGGTGCGGGCGAACGCGGCGGCGAGCTGGTCGGGCCGTACGCCGTCGGCGTCGGCGGGCACGGGCACCACCCGGAGGCCGGCCGCCCGGGCGGCGGCCAGGGCGCCCAGGTAGGTCGGCGACTCGACGAGCAGGGTGTCCCCGGGCGTGGCGAGCGCCCGTAGCGCGGACGACAGCGCGGCCTGTCCGCCCGGGCAGATCACCATGTCCTCGGCGCGCAGCCCGGCCCCGGCCTCGCGGGCGAACCAGGCGCGCAGGTCCTCGCGCCCCTCGGCCGGCCCGCGCTGCCAGGACGCGGGCTGCCGGGCGGCGCGGGTGAGCGCGGCACCGAGCGCGGCGGCGGGTTGCAGGTCCGCGTCCAGGTAGCCGCCGGAGAGCGGGATCGCTCCGGCGGGCGGTAACGCGAGTAGCGCCTGCATCTCGTCCTCGCCCGGCCGGCGGGGGCCGAGCGCCACGGTCTGCCACGACAGGTCGGGCACCCGCCACTCGCGCGGTGGGGCGGCCACGAAGGTGCCCCTGCCGGACCGCGTCTCGACGAGCCCCTGGGCCACCAGCTGCCGGATGGCCTCGGCGACGGTCACCGGCGAGGCCTGGTGCCGGGCGGTCAGCTCGCGCACCGAGGGCAGCCGCGTGCCGGGATCCGCGCCGGCCGCGAGCGCACGCAGATCTTGGATGACGCGGTCGGCTGCGTTACCGTCATTCATGAACGGGAACAGTAGCGCTACTGTCAGGACCACGGTAACGGCGGACCGGACGATCGGTCTCGCCCTCGGCGCGCTGGGCGTGCTCGCCTTCAGCATGTCGCTGCCCGCCACCCGCGTCGCCGTGCAGCAGCTCGACCCGTGGTTCGTCGCCTTCGGCCGGGCCGTCGGCGCGGGGCTGCTGGCCTGGGCGTACCTACGCCTCACCGGCGCACCGCGGCCCACCCGCGGCCAGTGGCGGCGGCTGACGATCGTCGCCCTGGGCGTCGTCGTCGGATTCCCGCTGTTCACCTCGTTGGCGCTCATCGCCCAGACCTCAGCGCACGGCGCGGTCGTCATCACCGTGCTGCCCGCCATGACCGCCGTGTTCGCGGTGCTGCGGGCCGGTGAGCGACCGCCGCCGCTGTTCTGGGTCGCGAGCGCCGGCGGGCTGCTGGCGGTGCTCGCCTTCCTCGGCGCCAGCGGCGCGGTACGCGGTGCGCTCTCCCCGCCTGACCTGTTCCTGCCCGCGGCGGTGGTGCTCTGCGGCCTGGGCTACGCCGAGGGCGGCGCGCTCGCCCGCGAGCTGGGTGGCGCCCGGACGATCTGCTGGGCGTTGCTGCTCTCGCTGCCGGTCACCGTTCCCGTCATGGTCGTCGCCGCCGTGGCCGCCGCTCCGCACGCCGACGCCGTCGCCTGGTCGGCGTTCGGCTACCTCACCCTGGTCTCCATGTTCCTCGGCTTCTTCGCCTGGTACGCGGGCCTGGCCCGGGGCGGCATCGCGCAGGTCGGCCAGATCCAGCTCGCGCAGCCGGTGCTCACCCTGGTCTGGTCGGCGCTGCTGCTCGGCGAGAGCGTCACCCCCGCCTCGATCGCGGCGGCGCTGGCGGTGCTGGCGTGCGTCGTGCTGATCCAGCGCACCCGCGCGAGCGCGCCGGCGTCCGCGGTGGAAGGGGCCTGACGGGTCCACAATTCCGGCGCCGGTGGGTGCCCCGGTGCCGGCGGCGGCTGCGCCCGCCGGCCCGGCCGGGGGGCGCTCCCGGATCGGTCAGGCCAGCGCGGCGAGGGCGGCGAGCAGCCGGTCGACGTGCCCGGTCGTGCTGCCCAGGCCGATGCTGGCGCGCAGGGCGGTCGGCGGCAGGTCCCGCCGGCCGCTGCGGGCGGCCGCCTCGCCGAGCAGCCGCCGGACCAGCGGGTGGGCGCAGAAGAGGCCGTCGCGCACCCCGATGTCGTACGTCGCGGCCAGTTCCGCCGCCACCTCCGCCGAGTCGCGGCCGGCCACCACGAACGACACGATGCCCACCCGGGGCGCCGCCGGCCCGAACGTACGCAGCTCCAGCACGTGCGGCAGGGCCGCGATGCCCTCGCGTAGCCGGGTCAGCAGGGCCTGCTCGGCGTCGTGCAGGGCGGCCCGGTCGGCGTCGGCCAGGGCGGCGCAGACCGCCGCCAGGGCGACCGCGCCGAGCAGGTTCGGCGTACCCGCCTCGTGCCGGGCCGGGCCGGCCGCCCACCGTACGTCGTGGGTGGCCGCACCGACGTGGCTGGTGGCGCCCCCGCCGGCCAGGTACGGCGGCGCGGCGTCCAGCCAGTCCGCCCGCCCGACGAGCACCCCCGCGCCGAACGGCGCGTACAGCTTGTGGCCGGAGACGGCGAGGTAGTCGACGTCGAGGGCGGCGACGTCCACCGGCGCGTGCGGGGCGAGCTGCGCGGCGTCCACCGCGATCCGGGCCCCGTGCCGCCGGGCCACCCGGGCCAGCTCGGCCACCGGCCAGCGCTCGCCGGTCACGTTGCTCGCGGCGGTCACCGCGACCAGCACGGGCGGGCCGTGCCCGGCCCCGGGGCGCGCGGGCCCCGACCCGCCCGGCCGGCGCAGCTCGCCGAGCGCCGCGTCCAGCGCGCGGACCGCCCCGGCGGGGTCCCCGGGCACCGGCAGCCGGACCGAGCCGCGCGGCCAGGGCAGCAGGTTGGCGTGGTGCTCCCCGCCGAAGGTGACCACCGTGGTGCCGGCGGGCAGCGCCCGGGCCAGCAGGTTCAGCGCGTCGGTGGTGTTGCGGGCGAAGACCACGTGGTCCTCGGCGCGGGCGCCGAGGAAGTCGCCGACCGTCTGCCGGGCGCGTTCGTAGGCGAGGGTGCAGCGCCGCGACAGCGCGCCCGCGCCGCGGTGCACGCTGGCGTACCAGGGAAGCAGCTCGGCCACCGCGTCGGCGGCGACCCGCGCGCAGGGCGCGGTGGCCGCGTAGTCCAGGTTGACCTGGCCGGGCACGCCGAGCACGTCGAGCGGCGCGGCGACGGCGGGCGGCCGCGGCGCGGGCGGGGGTACGAGGGTGACGGTCACGGCCGACCTCCGGGTCCAGGGACCCCGGGTGGGCACACGGGCGGGGTCCGCGCTTGCCCGGCACGCGGATCGGGCCGGGCCCGGTCATCACCCGGGGCACCCCACCGCGAACTCGACGAGGGTTGCCGGCCAGCAAGCCGGGGCTTGACGCTGGCGCTCGTGACCTGCCGGCAGCATAGCGGGGTGAATGCGGCCGGACCAGCCGGCCGGGGGTGGCTACGCTGACCGCATGGCCGACACCCCGCCCGGCGCACCCCTGCCGCCGTCGCCGACCGCGCCCGCCGTCCCGCCGCCGGGCGGGGCCGGGCCCCGGATGCCGTTGCGTCGGCTGGGTTGGCGCCGGTTCCTGGTGCTGGCCGGGACCGTCCTGTTCATCGCGGCGTGCGCGGTGTTCATGGTCTTCACCCTGGGCGAGAACCTCGGCGTCGAGGCCCTGCTGATCGGCGTGGTGGCCGCGATCCTCCCGGTTCCGGTGCTGGTGGGCTGTTTCCTCTGGCTGGACCGCTACGAACCGGAGCCGCTGAAGTACCTGATCTTCTGCTTCGCCTGGGGCGCGTTCGTCTCCACCGCGGCCTCGCTGACCGTCAACGAGTTCTCCGCCGGGCTGTTCGAGGACCGGGGGCTGCCGACCGCGCTGACCGCGGTGCTGGTCGCGCCGTTCATCGAGGAGCTGACCAAGGCCCTCGGGCCGATCCTGCTGCTGATCTTCCGGCGGCGGGAGATCTCCGGGATCACCGACGCCCTGGTCTACTGCGGGCTCTCCGCGATCGGGTTCGCCATGGTGGAGAACATCCTCTACCTGGGCGGCTACGGCTACGCCACGGGCGTGGAGCGGTACGGGCCGGCGACCGGCACGCAGCAGGTCATCGCCATCTTCATCGTCCGGATCCTGCTCTTCGGCTTCGCCCACCCGCTCTTCACCTCCATGACCGGGGTCGGGCTGGGCATCGCCGCGCGCGCCGCCAGCCGGGGCGTCCGGGTGCTCGCGCCGCTCGCCGGCCTGCTCCTGGCGATGATGCTGCACGGGCTCTGGAACCTGCTGCCGACGCTCACCCAGGCCACCGGCCAAATGTTGATCATGCTGTACGGCTTCATCGGCGTGATGGTGCCGGTCTTCTTCGGCATGGTCGGGCTCGCCGTCTGGCTCCGGGCCTGGGAGGGGCGGCTCACCGAGCGGACCCTGCCCGACTACGTCCGGGCGGGCTGGCTCACCCCGCCGGAGGTGGCGGCGCTGAGCAGCCTGGGACGGCGGCACGCGGCCCGGGTGTGGGCCAAGCGGGTGGCCGGCGACGGCGGGCTGAAGGCGATGCGCGGCTACCAGTTCGCGGCGACCCGGCTGGCGCTGCTGCGCGACGGCGCGCTGCGCGGCCTGGACCGACGCCCGGCGGACCGGGAACGGACCGCGCGGGAGGAACGGGAGTTGCTGGAGGCGATCGGCGCGTACCGGTCGTTCTTCGTGGGCCGGGATCCGCAGGCGCCGGCCGGGATCTGGGACGGGCACCGCTACCACCTGCGCTTCCCGGACGGCACGCAGCGGTCGGTCGAGGCGCCGGACGAGCCCGTCGTGCCGATCCCGGTGGTGCTGGTCCCGCCGCCGCCCCCGGTGCACCCGGCCGGCTTCGGCCCCCCCGGCTGGTACGGCCAGCGACCGCCGGCGCCGTGGCCTCCCGGCCACCCCTGACGCGTACGCCGGCCACCCCCGACCGGGACCGGGGCCGCCTCGTGAGGTCGGCCCCGGTCCGTCAGGTCATCAGGCTGGTGAGGAAGTCACCGAGGCCCTGCGCCATCGCCATCAGCCCCGCCCCGATCGCCTTGAACATCTCCGCCGCGCCGTCCGGCCGGAAGGCCATGAAGTAGATCAGGAACGCGACGCTCCCCCAGATCAAGAGCTTCTTCACGAATACCGGCATCGTCCCTCCCCAGGGCCGGTGGTGCGGCTGGCTTCCCGGCCGGGGACGACGCAAACGGCACCGACGCCCTCATCCGGGCGGGGCGGGGCGGGGGAGGGCTCAGAGGTAGAGGCCGGTGGAGTCGTTCTCCACCCGCTCGGCGGCCACGGCGTGCACGTCGCGCTCGCGCAGCAGCACGTACCCGCGGCCGTGCAGCTCGACCTCGGAGCGGTCGTCGGGGTCGAAGAGGACCCGGTCGCCCGAGACGATCGCGCGCACGTTCGGCCCCACCCCCACGGCGGTGGCCCAGGCGAGGCGCTTGCCCACGGCGGCGGTCGCCGGGATCACGATGCCGGCGGTCGAGCGTCGCTCACCCTCGCTCCCCTCCATCCGCACCAGCACACGGTCGTGCAGCAGGCGGATCGGCAGGCCGGAGTCGAGATTCTGGTCGGCGGTCACGCCGGAAACGCTACCGTGTCCCGGTCGGCGGGCCGTGGGCGGTTACGCGCCGGGGGCCGAGGGCAATGTGTGGCGGACCTGCCCTACGGTGGCGTCGTCGGACATGTCCTGTCCGCCCACCGGCGTGGGCGGGCCGGTTCTCTTGCCAGGAGGTGCGCTTGAGCCGCTTCGAGCAGATACGCGGACGGCTCCGTCGCGCGTACGAGTCGGGCCGGGAGTCGGTGCGCGCCCGTCGCGCGGACCCGGCCGACGACCCCGAGCCGGCCGGCGTGGCCTCGCCGACGTCCCCGGGCCCGGCGGCGGCCCCGTCCGCGACCGTGGTCGGCGCCCCACCGCCCGGGGCGGTGCACAACTCCACCGCCAGCCGCGACGACGCGGACGTGCCGCACGCGCTGCGGATCGCCGCCGCGTGGTCCTGGCGGCTGATCGTGATCGGCGTCGTCGCCTGGGCGCTGCTGAAGATCGTCGGCACCGTCCGGATCGTGGTCATCCCGCTGGCCGTCGCGCTGCTGCTCTCGGCGCTGCTCGCGCCGGCGGTCGGCTGGCTGCTGCGGGCCCGCTTCCCCCGCTCCCTGGCGACGGCGGTGGTGCTGGTCGGCGGCCTGGCCGGGGTCATCGGCACGCTGACCCTGGTGGTGAACGAGTTCATCCAGGGCGTGCCGGAGCTGAGCAAGAAGTCCTCGGAGGGCGTCCGGCAGATCCAGGACTGGCTGAAGACCGGCCCGCTGCACCTCTCCGACGGCCAGCTCGACAACTACATCGACGAGGGCCAGAAGTGGGTCAACAACAACACCGAGAAGTTCACCAGCGGCGCCCTCTCCACGGCCGCCACGCTGGCTGAGGTGTTGACCGGCACGCTGCTGGTGCTCTTCGCCACCTTCTTCTTCCTGCGGGACGGCAACAAGATCTGGCGCTTCCTGGTCCGGCTGCTGCCGGTGGCCGCCCGCTGGAAGGTCGACGACGCCGGGCGGGCGTCGTGGGCGACCCTGGTCGCCTACGTGCGGGCGACCGTGCTGGTCGCCTTCATCGACGCGGTCGGCATCGGCGTCTTCCTGGTCATCTTCGACATCCCGTTCGCCTTCCCGCTCGCCGCGCTGGTCTTCCTCGGGGCGTTCATCCCGATCGTCGGGGCGACCCTGTCGGGCGTCGTCGCGGTCCTGGTCGCGCTGGTCGACAGCGGCCCGGTGACGGCGCTGATCATCCTCGGCGCGGTGATCGGCGTGCAGCAGGTGGAGGGGCACCTCCTCCAGCCGCTGATCATGGGCCGGGCGGTGGCCATCCACCCGCTCGCGGTCATCATCGGCATCGCGGCCGGCGTGGTCCTCGCCGGGATCACCGGCGCGCTGGTCTCGGTGCCGCTGATCGCGGTGCTCAACACGGCCGTCCGCCGGCTCGCCGCCCGCACGGTCCCGGACACCCCGCCCGACGCCGTCGTCGTCGCCTCCCAGGCGCCCTGACCCGACCGCGCGGCCACGATCCGCGCAGCGCACCGAGAGGGTGGCCTCCCGAGCCGGGGAGGCCACCCTCTCGGCGTGCGGATCCCGGGCCTGCCGCGTTCCGGGCCACCTGCCGGGGCCCGGCCGACACGGCGGCGGCCAGGTCGGCGTGCCCCGGACGGGGCGGGTGAGCGGCGCGTCGCGGGCCTGGCTGGCGGGGGCGCGGTCAGGTCTTGGCGAGGCGTTCGAGGGCGCCGCGGGCGACCTCCGGCCGGGTGGTGTACCAGAACGGCGGGAGCGACCGGCGCAGGAACGGCCCGTAGCCCCGGGCGGTCTCCAGGCGCGAGTCGAGCACCGCCACCACGCCCTTGTCGCCCGTCGACCGGATCAGCCGCCCCACCCCCTGGGCCAGCCGGATCGCGGCGATCGGCACGCTGACCGCCGCGAAACCCGACCCGCCGCCGGCGTCCACCGCCGCGGCCCGCGCTGCCGCCAGCGGCTCGTCCGGCCGGGGGAAGGGCAGCCGGTCGATGACCACCAGCTGGCAGGAGTCGCCCGGCACGTCGACCCCCTGCCAGAGCGACATCACCCCGAACAGGCAGCTGGACTTCTCCTCCCGGAACCGGCGTACCAGCAGCGGAAGCGCCTCCTCGCCCTGGAGCAGGACCGGCAGGTCGGTCCGCGCGCGCAGCAGCTCCGCCGCCTGCTGCGCGGCCCGTCGGGAGGAGAAGAGGCCGAGGGTACGCCCGCCGAGCGCGGTGACCAGCGTGAGTAACTCCTCGCCGGCCGCGTCGGGCAGCCCGGAAACGCTGGGCCGGGGCAGGTGCGCGGCGACGTACAGGATGCCCTGCCGCCCGTAGTCGAACGGCGAGCCGACGTCGAGGGAGCGCCACCCCGGCCCCGAGGTCGCCGGCGCCCCCGCCGGGCCGGTCGCCGGGGTGGCCCCGGCGGCTCCGGTCCCGTCCGCCGGCCCCGTGCCGCCGGTGCGCCCGGCGGACCGGGCGGCCAGGGCGGCGGCGGCCGGTGACGGCGGGTCGGCCGGGGGCGCCTCCAGGCCCAGCGCCCGGGCCACCGTGTCGAACCGGCCGCCCAGCGTCAGCGTCGCCGAGGTGGCGACCACCGTGCGCTCCTCGTACAGGTGGGTGGCGAGCGTGCCGGCGACCGAGAGCGGCGCGACCACCAGCGCCCGGCGGCCGGTGTTGTCGTTCTTCTCCACCCAGGCGACGTCGTGGTCGGCCTCCTCCAGCAGCCGCTGCGCGGTCGCGGAGAGCTCGTCGAGCACCGCCTTGGCCTGCTGCTTGCGCACCGGGTCCGGGTCGTCGGACTTGACCTCGCCGATCGCGTCGAGCGCCGCCCGGGTGGCCGCGTCGAGCAGGGTGCACGCCTCGCGCAGCGGGGCCGGCAGCCCCGAGGTGATCCGCCCGGCCGGCGCCTCGGCCAGCCCGACCGCCAGGGCGTCGCCGGCCGCGGTGAGCGACTCGGCGGTCTCCGGCCGCAGCAGCGGGCGGGCCCGCTTCGCGGAGCGGTCGATCAGCTCCGGCACCAGCTCGGCCTGGGCCGCCGAGGAGACCCGGTCGGCCAACTCGTGCGCCTCGTCGACGATGAGCAGCTTGTGCGGCGGCACGATGTGCCGGCCGGCGAGCATGTCCACCGCGAGCAGGCTGTGGTTGGTGACCACGATGTCGGCCTCCCGCGCGCGGGCCCGGGACGCCTCGGCGAAGCACTCCGCGCCGAACGGGCAGCGGGACGCGCCCACGCACTCCCGGGCCGGCATGGAGACCAGCCGCCAGGCCTGGTCGTCGACGCCCGGGTCCAGCTCGTCGCGGTCGCCGGTGTCGGTCTTCTCCGCCCAGTCGCGCAGCCGCTGTACCTGCTTGCCGAGCCGCCCCGCCTCGCCGAGCCACCTGGTGCCGCCGCCGGCGGGGCGCGCGGCCGGGGCGTCGAAGAGGGTGTCCTCCGGTTCGTCCTCCGTGGAGTTGTCCAGCCGGGCCAGGCAGAGGTAGTGGTGCCGCCCCTTCAGCACCGCGAAGGTGGGCCGCCGGCCGAGCACCGGCTCCACGGCGTCGGCGAGCCGGGGCAGGTCGTGGTCGACCAGTTGGGACTGCAACGCCAGGGTGGCCGTGGAGACCACCACCGGACCGTCCACAGTCAGCGCGGGCGTCAGGTAGGCCAGCGACTTGCCGGTGCCCGTGCCGGCCTGCACCAGCAGGTGCTCCCGCGCCTGCACGCACTCCTCGATGGCGGTCGCCATCTGCTGCTGGCCGGGACGCGCCGCCCCGCCCGGCACCGCGCCGACCGCGGCGGCGAGCAGCTCCACCCCGCTCGGCCGGGCGCCCCGCCGCCGGCCTCCGGTGCGGGGCGAGGGGGCGGCGGAACCGGTGGCGAGGCGCGGAGTCACCGTGCGACGGTACCCGCCGTCCCCGACACCGGCCGCGCCGATCCGGGCGTGGCGTCGTCACGGTACGGTCTCCCGCCGACCGCGTCCGGTTACTTCCGTGCGGCGACGGATGGGCGGTATCGGTTAGGGTGCGACTCATGCCGAGCGACGTGGTCCGCGTGATCTACCGCAAGTACGACGGCAGCGCGCACCGTGACTACCCGGCCCGCCGCCTGGCCGAGGACGACCTCGGCGTCTGGCTCGGCGTGACCGAGGGCACGAAGTCCGTCTACCACGGCCGGCCGTCGGTGGAGCAGATCCCGTTCGTCCTCCTGGTGCCGCACCACGCCTGGTGGACCGGCATGTTCAACCCGCCGCCGCGCACCAGCGAGGTCTACTGCGACATCGCCAGCCCGGCCCGCTGGGAGAACGACGACACCGTCCACCTCATCGACCTCGACCTGGACGTGGTGCGCCGCCGGACGACCGGCCTGGTGGAGCTGCGCGACGAGGACGAGTTCGCCGAGCACCGCGCCCGCTTCGGCTACCCGGACGAGGTCGTGACGCAGGCCGAGGCGGCGGCCCGGTGGCTCCTCGGGGCGCTGGACGACGGCACCGAGCCGTTCGCCACGTCGTACCGGAAGTGGCTCGCCCTGGTGGTCTGACCCCGCGGGCACCGGCCCGGGGCGTCACCAGCGCGGCGGCCAGCCGTCCTCGGCCGCCAGCGGCGGCAGGCCGCCCAGCTTCTCGGGGTTGAGCTGGTGGAAGACGCCGGTCACCCGGCCGCCGTCCACCGCGAGGGCGGCGACCACCCGCAGCGGCCGACCGTCGGAGTGCGGGGTCTCCAGGTGCAGGCCCTCCACGCCGTCGACCAGCACCCGACGGGCACGCAGCGTGCCGCCGTACCGGCCGGCCCGGCCGAACAGGCCCAGGACGAAGCGGGCCACCGCGTCGGCCCCGACGACCGGGCGCCGGGCCGCCGGGAAGTGGCCGCCGCTGTCGCCGATGGCGACCACGCCCGGGGCGAGAACCCGCACCAGCGCGTCCAGCTCGCCCGACTCGACGGCGGCCACGAAGGCGGCGAGCACCCGCCGCTGCTCGGCCACGTCGGCGGTGTGCCGGGGCGCGTCGGGCGCGTGCACCGTCCGGCGGGCCCGGGAGGCGAGCTGGCGGGCGGCGGCGTCGGTCGTACCGAGCACCTCGGCGATCCGGGAGAACGGCACGGCGAAGACGTCGTGCAGCACGAACGCGACCCGCTGCTCCGGCGCGAGCCGCTCCAGCACCACCATCAGGGCGGTGCCGACCTGGTCGGCGCGGACCGCCCGCTCGGCGGGGTCGGGCGCGAAGCCGTCGAGGCGCGAGCCCTGGTCGAGCGGCGTCACCACCGGCTCCGGCAGCCACTGGCCGGGGTACGCCTCCCGCCGCACCCGCGCCGAGCGGAGCACGTCCAGGCAGATCCGGGCGCAGGTGGTGGTGAGCCAGGCGCCGAGGTGCCGGATCTCGGCCCGGGCCGCGGGGTCGGCCAGCGCGGCGGCGTACCGCAGCCAGGTCTCCTGCACGGCGTCCTCCGCCTCGCTGCGGCTGCCGAGCATCCGGTGGGCCACCGCCCCCATCCTCCCGCCCCCGCCCCCGCCC
>NZ_JBPQTK010000161.1:0-11422 GCF_051386315.1 Micromonospora sp. URMC 107 | reverse complement strand
GCCAGCTCCTCGAACGAGTGCGCCCCGCCGTCGTCTGCGCCGTCGACCACGAGGACCGACACCGACACCCGCGCCGCCCAACTCCTCACCGAAGCACTCAACCTCTGGCGCGGACGCGCCCTCGCCGACCTCGTCGAAACCGGCACCTGCTGGTCAGAACTCGCCGCCATCGAAGACGAACGACTCTCCGCCCTCGAAGACCGCCTCGACGCCGAACTCGCCTGCGGCCGACACCGCGAAATCACCCCCGAACTCGAAATCCTCACCGCCACCGAACCCCTGCGCGAACGCCTCTGCCACCAATTCATGCTCGCCCTCTACCGCAGCGGCCGCCAAGTCGACGCCCTACGCGTCTACCGCCGCACCCGCGAAGCCCTCGTCGACGGCCTCGGCCTCGAACCCGGCCGCAGCCTCCAAGAACTCCAACAACGCATCCTCGAACACGACGCCAAAATCCAGATCCCCGCACTAACCCACTGACCCACCCCGACGCCAACCGCAATCACCTCCGCGATTACCCGAGCGTGGACCGCCTGCGGGCAACATCAGGGGCGCGCGCGGTCCGCGACGCCTGGCGCATCGGAGGCCGACGGCAATTCCTGCTCTGCGACCACAGCGAGGACGACATGGCGAACAAGTGCCCGGCGCACGGGCATCAGATGCTGATGGACGACGACTACTTCGCGAGCCCGTACGCGGCCTACGAGCTCTATGCGTCACTGCATGAGAAGGGCACCGTCCACCGGACCTGCCTCGACGACCACGGTCCCGTGTGGCTGGTGACCGGCCACGCCGAGGTCTACGCCGCACTGCGCGACAAGCGCCTCGCGCGGCCCCGTGAGTACAGCAACGGGGACTTCACCAGCACGCGCTTCCCGGAGGGCGAGGCGACCGGCACGATCGTCACCCTCGACCCGCCGGAGCACACGCGACTCAAGAAGATGATCAACTTCACCTTCCTGCCCCGCAACCTGGAGACGTTCCGGCCCCGGGTGCACCAACTGGTCGAGGCCCGGCTCGACGCGATCGAGGCGGCGGGCGGCGGCGACCTGGTCGAGGACTACGCGGCCATCCTGCCGATCACCATCGTCTGCGACGTGCTCGGCATCCGCGAGGAGTACCGCAAGGACCTGAAGCACTGGGCGGACCTGGTGTTCAGCGGCGACAACGAGACCAACGCGATGGTCCGCACGAAGATGTCGCACTTCATGAACATGGTCCGCGAGGAGAAGACGAAGGAGCCCGGCGAGGACCTCTTCTCGTACTGGATCCACGCCAAGAACGCCGACGGCGAGCCCGAACTCAACGTCTACCAGGTGATGGCCCTGGCCCTGCTGACGATGCTGGGCGGCTACGACACCACCGCGGGCATGATCGGCCGGGGCGCGCTGGCGCTGCTGGACAACCCGGAGACGCTGGAGCGGCTCCGCAAGGACCCGGACCTGTTCGACGTGGCCGTCGAGGAGTTGCTGCGCAAGCACGGCTCCGTGCACCACGGCTTCCGCCGCTTCGCCACCGAGGATCTGGAGATCGACGGCACGAAGATCGCCAAGGGCGAGACGGTGCTCCTGCACCTGACCGCGGCCGGCAACGACCCGAAGCGGTTCCCCGATCCTGAGGTCCTCGACATCGACCGCGAGGACAAGGGGCACGTGGCGTTCGGCGGCGGCCCCCACTTCTGCTCGGGCTCCGAGCTGGCCCGGATGGAGACCACCATCGCGCTGCGTCAGCTCTTCACCCGTTTCCCGAACATCAGGCTCGCCGCGCCCCGGGAGTCGCTGAAGGTCCGGCGTAGCCCGCTGGTGCCCGCCCTGGTGTCCCTCCCGGTCACGGTCTGAGCGCTTCCCACCCCGGCCCGCATCGCAACTCCTGTCCGACAAGAGGTTGTTGAACCATGCCGCGTACCGATCTGCTCCAGCCCCTGCCCGAGCTGCTCCGGACCAACGCCGAACGGTCCGGCAACCGGATCGCGTACGCCGATCCACGGCGGAGCGTGACCCACGCGGAGTTGGCGGTACGCACGGCGCGCCTCGCCGGCCACCTCGCCGATCTCGGCGTGTGGCCGGCGGACCGGGTCGTCGTCCTGCTCGACGGCGTCGCGGCGGTGGAGGGCGTCCTCGCCGTCGTCCGGGCCGGCGGGATCGCCGTGCCGCTCGACCCGGCCCTGGACGACGCCGAGCTGGCCCGGCTGGTCGAGCACGCGGGCGCCGACGCGGTCATCACCGACGCGGCCAACGCGGCGCGGGTGTCGGTGTCGGTCCTCGTGGTCGACGGCGCAGACGACGGCGGGGCGCACTCGTTCGAGGAGCTGGCGACGACCGAACCGTCGTCGCCGCCCCAGGACGACGCCGGCCTCGACGACCTGGCGTTCCTCACCTACACGGCGGGGACGACCGGCCCCCGTAAGGGCGTGCTGTCCACGCAGCGCAACGCGCTGTGGCCCGCCGCCGCGGCGGCGTACGTGGCCGGACTCGGGTGCGCCGAGGACGACCGGGTGCTGTGGATGCTGCCCGTGCACGCCTGGTTCGGGCAGCTCCTCGCCGCCACCGCGGCGGGGGCGTCGGTCCGGCTCGCGGGCGGCCTGTCCCCGGACGAGCTGCGGGCCGCGCTCGCCGCGCAGGGCAGTACCGTGCTGGTGGGCACCGGCGCGACGCACCGGGCCCTGCTGGACGCGCCGGGCCCGGACGCGCAGGGGGTACGGATCGCGCTGGCCGTCGGCCCGGTGGACGCCGCGCTGCGCCGGCCCTTCGAGGCCGCGTTCGCCGCGCCGCTGCTGACCGGCTACGTGACCACCGAGACGTCCGGCCTGATCGCGGTGAGCTGGCCGAACGGCGACGCGCAACGGCGCTGCCTGCCCCTGCCGGGGCTGAGCGTGCGGGTGGTCGACCCCGGATCGGGCGCCGACCTGGGCCCCGGCCAGGAGGGCGAGGTCTGGGTCAGCGGCCCGAACGTGATGGCCGGCGGCTACCACGACCTCGCCGCCGAGACGGCCGAGGCGCTGCGCGGAGGCTGGTACCGCACGGGCGACCTGGCCCGCCGGGACGACTCCGGGCACCTCACGATCACCGGCCGGCTGGCCGACGTGGCCGAGGTCGGCGGCGAGCGGGTGCGGCTGGACCGCACCGACGCCGTGCTGCGGAGCGTGCCCGGGGTGCGCGACGCGGCGACCCGGGCCTCCTCCGACGGACCGGTCGCGTACGTGGTCGGCTCCGAGGTGGACGCCGCCCGCCTGCTGGCGGCGTGCCGTGCCGAGCTGCCCGCCGCGGCCGTGCCGGTCGAGACGTACCTGGTGCGGGAGATCCCGCGCACCGCCCTCGGCGGTCCGGCGCGCCACCGGCTCGCCGAGCTGCCCGGCCGCCTGCTCTGCGTGGCCGGACCGCGGCACGACGCGCTGCACGCGCTCCGCTGGGAGCCGGCCGCCGCGCACGCGCGGGAGGCCGGCCCGGACGCCTCCGCCACCCCGCCCACCTGGTCGGTGGTGGGCCCGCCCGAGCTCACCAGCGGGCTCGCCGGCGACGGGCCCGCCGTCGACAGCTACGCCGACCCCGCCGCGCTGTCCGAGCTGCTGGCCCGGGCGCTCGACGAGGACCGGCCGGCGGACTCCCGTTTGGTCGTGCTGACCCGCGGCGCCGTCCACGGCGACGACGCGGCGGACCCCCGGCAGGCCGTCGCCTGGGCGGTGGCGCGGGGCCACCAGCTCCGCCGCCCCGGCCGGCTCGTGTTGGTGGACGCCGACGAGGTCACCGCGGACCTGCTGGGCGCCGCCGTGGCCGCTGGCGAGGACGTGCTGGCCGTACGCGCGGGCGAGCTGCTCGTGCCGCGGTACGCGGCCGTCCCCGCCCGGCCCGGGGACGCGCCGCTGCGGGGCACGGTCGCGCTCGTCGCCCGCTCGTACGACGCGACGCTGGCCCGCCACCTCGCGGCGGCCCACGACGTACGCGACCTGGTCCTGGTGGGGCCGGACGACGTTCCCGCCGGCGCGCCCGCCGAGCTGGCGGCCCTCGGCGCCGGGACGGCCGTGCACCCGGGCGTGCCGTTCGACCGGGCGACGCTGGCGGCCGTGCTCGCCGACCTGCCGGTCACCACCGTCGTGGCGGTGGACCTCACGGCCGAGGAGCTGCTGGCGCTGCACGAGGCGACGCCCGGGCACGCGGGCACCGCACTCGTGCTGCTCTCCGGCGACCGGGACCCCGCCGTCGCCGACGCGCTGGTGCGGCACCGCCGCGCCCGCGACCTGCCCGGCGTCTCCGTGGCGTGGAGCGCGCCCGGCTTCACCGAACTGCCCGTGGCGCGACGTGCCGCCCTGCTCGACGCCGCGCTGGCGGCGGACGAGCCCTGCGTGGTCGCCGCGCGGCCCGTGGTGGACGCCGAGGTCGACCCCGAGGGCACCCGGGCTGCCCTCACCGAGCGGCTGCTGGCGGTGCCGGAGGCCGACCGGCTCGGCCTGCTGCGCGACGTCGTGCGGGCCGCCACCGTCGAGGTCCTGCGGGACCAGGCGCCCGCGACGATCGAGGTCGAGACGCCGTTCCGCCAGCTCGGCTTCGACTCGCTCACCGCCGTGCAGCTGCGGGGCCGGCTCTCCGCCGTGACCGGCCTGAACCTGCCGGCGAGCCTGGTCTTCGACTACCCGACCCCCGACATCGTCGCCAGCCATCTGCTCGACGCCCTGGGCCTGGGCGCGGCCGACGCGGAACCGGCCGCCGTCGAGGCCCACGACGACAACGAGCCCATCGCGATCGTCGGCATGGCCTGCCGCTACCCCGGCGGTGTCGCCTCCCCGGACGACCTGTGGCGGGTGGTCGAGGGTGGCGTGGACGCGATCGGCGAGTTCCCCACCAACCGCGGCTGGGACCTCGCGGCGCTCTTCGCGGGTGACGGGCCCGGCACGTGCAGCGCGACCGCCGGCGGCTTCCTGTACGACGCGGACGAGTTCGACGCGGAGTTCTTCGGCATCAGCCCCCGCGAGGCGCTGGCGATGGACCCGCAGCAGCGGGTGCTGATGGAGACCGCGTGGGAGGCGCTGGAGCACGCCGGCATCCCGCCGGCCTCGCTGCGCGGCAGCGACACCGCCGTCTTCACGGGCCTGCACGTGCAGGACTACGGCCGGCTCGGGCACAGCGAGGACGACGGCGTCGACGGCTTCCTCATCACCGGCACCCACGGCAGCGTCGCGTCCGGCCGGATCGCGTACGCCCTGGGCCTGGAGGGCCAGGCGATGACCGTCGACACGGCCTGCTCGGCGTCGCTGGTCGCCCTGCACCTGGCCGTACGCGCGCTGCGCTCCGGCGAGTGCGCGATGGCGCTGGCGGGCGGGGTGACCGTGATGTCCGGCACGGACACGTTCACCGAGTTCTCCCGGCAGAACGGCCTCTCCCCCGACGGGCGGTGCAAGGCGTTCTCCGACGACGCCGACGGCACCGGCTGGGGCGAGGGCGCCGGCGTGCTGGTGGTCGAGCGGCTCTCCGACGCCCGGCGCAACGGCCACCGGGTGCTGGCCGTCGTCCGCGGCTCCGCCGTGAACCAGGACGGCGCCTCCAACGGCCTCACCGCCCCGAACGGACCGTCCCAGCAGCGGGTGATCCGGGCGGCCCTGGCCAACGCCGGCCTGACACCCGATGAGGTCGACGCCGTCGAGGCCCACGGCACCGGCACCACCCTCGGCGACCCCATCGAAGCCCAGGCCATCCTCGCCACCTACGGCCAGGACCGCGAACGACCGCTCTGGCTGGGCTCGCTGAAGACGAACATCGGCCACACGCAGGCCGCCGCCGGCGTCGGCGGCGTGATCAAGATGGTCCTCGCCCTGCGCCACGGGCTGCTGCCGCGCACCCTGCACGTCTCGGAGCCGAGCCGCAAGGTGGACTGGTCGGCCGGGGCGGTGGCGCTGCTGACCGAGCCGGTCGCGTGGCCCGCCGGCGACCGTCCGCGCCGGGCCGCCATCTCGTCCTTCGGCATGAGCGGCACGAACGCGCACGTGATCATCGAGGAGCCGCCCGCCGCCCCGGAGGCCACCTCCGCCCCCGACGCCACCCCGGCCGGCGCGCCGCAGGTGCTGCCGTGGCTGTTGTCGGCCCGCTCCGAGCCGGCCCTGCGGGAGCAGGCCCGCCGGCTGCACGACCACCTCGCCGAGCGGCCCGAGCTGTCGGTCGCCGACGTCGGTCGGTCTCTCGTCACCACCCGGATGACCTTCGGCCACCGGGCCGCCGTCACCGGCGCCACCCGGCAGGACATGCTCGACGGCCTCGCCGCCCTCGCCGCCGGTGGGAGTACGCCCGACGTGCTGACCGGCACCGCCGGCTCCGGCGGGCTGGCGTTCCTGTTCACCGGTACGGGCGCCCAGTACCTCGGGATGGGCGCCGAACTCGCCGCCGCGTACCCCGTCTTCGCGAGCGCCTTCGACGAGGCCTGCGCCGAGCTGGACCGGCACCTGGACCGGCCGGTACGCGAGATCATCCGCAGCGACGACCTGCACCGGTTCGCGTACACGCAGCCCGCCCTGTTCGCCTTCGAGGTCGCCCTGCACCGGCTCGTCGAGTCGTGGGGCATCCGCCCCGACTTCGTGGCGGGGCACTCCCTCGGCGAACTCTCCGCCGCGTACGTCGCCGGCGTCTGGTCCCTCGCCGACGCCGCGAAGCTCGTCGCCGCCCGCGCCACCCTCATGGCGGCCCTGCCGCTGGGCGGCGCGATGGTCGCGGTGCAGGCCACCGAGGAGCAGGTCACCGCGTACCTCGGCGACCAGGTCGGCATCGCCGCCATCAACACCCCCACCGACCTGGTCATCTCCGGCGACGAGGCCGCCACCCTCGCCGCCGCCGAGCAGCTCGCCGCGCTGGGGCACAAGACCAAGCGGCTGCCGATCCCGCTGGGCGCCCACTCGCACCTGATGGACCCGATGCTCGACGACTACCGCGCCGTCGCCGAGTCCATCACCCACCACGAACCCCGCATCGGGCTGATCTCCACGGTCGACGGACGACCGCTGCGCTCCACCCCCGAGCACTGGGTCAACCAGGTCCGCCGGGCCGTCCGCTTCCGCGACGCCGTCCAGAACCTCACCACCGACCACCACGTCGACACCTTCCTGGAGATCGGCCCCGACACCGTCCTCGCCACCACCACGGGCGACGCCACCGGCATCGCCACCATGCGCCGGGGACAACCGGAGACCCACACCCTCGCCAGGGCCGTCGGGCACCTCTTCACCACCGGCACCGCCCCCGACGCCGACGCCTACTTCCCCGACGCCCGGCCCGTCGAACTGCCGACGTACCCGTTCCAGCGCAGGTCGTACTGGCTGCGGCCCGCCGGCGGGGGCGACGTGGGCGCGGCCGGCCTCACCGCCACGCGCCACCCGCTGCTCGGCGCGGTGCTGGGCGTCGTCGACACCGACCGGCTCGTGCTCACCGGGCGGCTCTCCCTGCGCGAGCAGCCCTGGCTGGTCGACCATGCCGTCCTCGACACGGTCCTGCTGCCCGGCACCGCGTTCCTCGAGCTGGCCGCGCACGCCGCCGAGCACACCGGCAGCGGCACGATCGAGGAACTCACCCTCCAGGCCCCGCTGACGATGACCGAACAGCAGCGGGTCAACATCCAGGTGTGGGTCGGCCGACCCGACGAGCAGGGCCGCCGCGAGTTCGGCGTGTACTCCCAGCCGGCCGGGCACACGCCGGGCGCGGAGTGGACGTGCCACGCCTCGGGCACGCTGGCCGACGCGCCCGCGCCGGCCCCGGTGGCGGAGGAGTGGCCGCCGCCCGGCACGGAGCCCGTCGACGTCGGCGACTTCTACGGCTGGCTGCTGGCGCGCGGCTTCTGCTACGGCCCCGCCTTCCAGGGCGTCCAGGAGGTGTGGCGACGCGGCGACGAACTGTTCGCCCGGGCCACCCTGCGCGCCGAGGACGAGCCGGCCGCCGTGCGCTACGGCGTACACCCGGCGCTGCTCGACGCCGCCATGCACCCGCTCGTGCTGCACGTCGCCGGCGGCGGGGAACAGGCCGGCCGGGCGTGGCTGCCCTTCTCCTGGCGCGGGGTGCGGCTGCACCGCCGAGGGGCCTCGGCGCTGCGGGTCCGGCTCACCCCGGCCGGCGAGAACACCCTGCGGGTGAGCACCACCGACGACGACGGCAACCCCGTGCTGAGCGCCGACGCGGTCGTGGTCCGCCCGGTCACGACGAACGGACTGGCCGGCGCGAGCGGCCCCACCGCCGCCCTGTACCGCACGGACTGGGTGCCCGTGAGCGCCCCGACCGGGACCGGCACGCCCGACGTCGAGGTGTTCCGCGTCGAGGCGGGCGACACCGCCGACGCCGTACGGCGGTCCCTGTACGACACGCTGGCGACGGTCCAGCGGGCGGCGGCCGGCACCGCGCGGCTGGCCGTGGTCACCCGCGGCGGCGACCTCGCGGGCGCCGCGGCGTGGGGCCTGGTCCGCTCCGCCCAGACCGAGCACCCGGACCGCTTCGTCCTCGTCGAGACCGACGGCACCGACAGGTCCGAGCGCGCCCTCGCCGCCGCGCTCGCCACCGGGGAGCCGCAGCTCGCCATCCGCGACGGGGCGCTGGCCGTGCCGCGGCTCGCGCGGCACGCCGCCGCCGCCGCCGAGCGCCGGCTGTTCGATCCGACCGGCACGGTCCTGATCACCGGCGGCACCGGTACGCTCGGCGCCGCGCTCGCCCGTCACCTGGTCACCCGGCACGGCGCGGAACACCTGCTCCTCGTCTCGCGGCGCGGCGGAGACGCGCCCGGCGCCGCCGAGCTGGCCGAGGAGCTGGCCGCCCTCGGCGCCACCACGGTCGACGTCGTCGCGTGCGACACCGCCGACCGCGAGGCGCTGGCCGCGCTGCTCGCCGGGCTCTCCCGGCCGCTGGCGGGCGTGATCCACACCGCGGGCGTGCTCGACGACGGCATCCTGGAGTCGCTCACGCCCGAACGTGTCGACGCCGTCCTGCGGCCCAAGGTCGACGCCGCGCTCCACCTGCACGAGCTGGCCGGCGACGTCGAGCTGTTCGTGCTCTACTCCTCCGTCGCGAGCGTCATCGGCACCGCCGGGCAGGCGAACTACGCGGCGGCGAACGCGTTCCTCGACGGCCTGGCCGCACAGCGACGGGCCGAGGGCCGGGCGGGGCTCTCGCTGTCCTGGGGTCTGTGGTCGCAGGAGAGCGAGATGACCAGCCAGCTCGGCGAGGCCGACCTGGCCCGGATCGCGCGCGGTGGTCTGCTCGCGCACAGCGTCGAGGAAGGGCTCGCGCTGTTCGACGCCGCGTGCCGCTCCGACGAGGCGCACCTGACGCCCGTCACCATCGACGTCGCCGCGGTACGCGCCGCGCCGAACGCCGCGCCCCCGCTGCACGGCCTGGCCAGGGTGCCGCGGCGGCGGCAGGCCGCGACCCGCCCGGGTGCCACCGCGCTCGCCCGCGAGCTGGCCGGCCGCAGCGAACAGGAGCAGCGCGGACTGCTGCTCGACATCGTGCGTACGCAGGTCGCGACCGTGCTCGCCCAGCCCGACGTGGACGCCGTCTCCGTGGCCGAGCCGTTCCGTCAGCTCGGCTTCGACTCGCTGATGGCCGTCGAGTTGCGCAACCGGCTCAACACCGCGACGGGCCTGCGCCTGCCCGCGACGTTGACCTTCGACTACCCCACCCCGGAGGCCCTCGTCGAATACCTGCGGGGCGAGCTGGGCGGCCGGGAGGACGAGCCGCGACCCGCCGCCGCGACGGTCGCCGCCCGGCCCACCGACGAGCCCATCGCGATCGTCGGCATGGCCTGCCGCTACCCCGGCGGCGTCACCTCGCCGGACGAGCTGTGGCAGCTGCTCGTCGACGGCCGCGAGGGCATCACCGGCTTCCCGACCGACCGCGGCTGGCACCTGGACACCCTGTTCGACCCCGACCCGGACACCCCCGGCACCAGCTACGTCGACCAGGGCGGCTTCCTGCTCGACGCGGCCGGGTTCGACGCGGAGTTCTTCGGCATCAGCCCCCGCGAGGCGCTGGCGATGGACCCGCAGCAGCGGATCTTCCTGGAAACCTGCTCGGCGGCGCTGGAGAACGCCGGCCTGCGGCCGGACGCGCTGCGCGGCTCACCCACCGGCGTCTTCGCCGGCCTCATGACGCACGACTACGCCGCCGGGGCGGGCGCGGTGCCCGACGGTGTCGAGGGGTTCTGGGGCACCGGCACCGCCGGCAGCGTCGCCTCGGGCCGGGTGGCGTACACGTTCGGGCTGGAGGGGCCGGCGGTCACCGTCGACACCGCCTGCTCGTCGTCGCTGGTCGCCCTGCACCTCGCCGTGCAGGCGCTGCGCTCCGGCGAGTGCTCCCTCGCGCTGACCGGCGGCGTGACCGTCATGTCCACGCCCAGCCTCTACGTCGAGTTCTCCAAGCAGCGGGGGCTGTCGCCGGACGGCCGCTGCAAGTCGTTCGCCGCCGCCGCCGACGGCACCGGCTGGTCAGAGGGCGTCGGCGTGCTGGTGGTCGAGCGGCTGTCCGACGCCCGCCGCAACGGCCACCGGGTGCTCGCGGTGGTGCGCGGGTCGGCGGTGAACCAGGACGGCGCCTCCAACGGGCTGACCGCCCCCAACGGGCCCTCCCAGCAGCGGGTGATCCGCGCCGCGCTCGCCAACGCCGGCCTGACGCCCGACCAGGTGGACGCCGTCGAGGCCCACGGCACCGGCACCACCCTCGGCGATCCCATCGAGGCCCAGGCCATCCTGGCCACCTACGGCCAGGACCGCGAACGACCGCTCTGGCTGGGCTCCCTCAAGTCCAACATCGGCCACGCCCAGGCCGCCGCCGGCGTCGGCGGCGTGATCAAGATGGTCCTCGCCCTGCGCCACGGGCTGCTGCCACGCACCCTGCACGTCGACGAGCCGTCCCCCAAGGTGGACTGGTCGGCGGGCTCGGTCGCGCTGCTGACCGAGGCGGCCGAGTGGCAGCCGAACGGCCACCCGCGCCGCGCGGGGGTGTCCTCGTTCGGCGTCAGCGGGACGAACGCGCACGTGATCATCGAGGAGCCGCCCGCCGCCCCGGAGGCCGCCGCCGGCAGCACGCCGCCGCCGGTGGTGCCGTGGCTGTTGTCGGCCCGCTCCGAGCAGGCCCTGCGCGACCAGGCCCGCCGCCTGCACGACCACCTCACCGCCCACCCCGACCTGGCGGTCGCCGACGTCGGACACTCCCTGGCGGGCCGGGTCTCCTTCACCCACCGGGCCGCCGTCGCCGGGGCCGACCGGCAGGAACTCCTCGACGGCCTCACCGCGCTGGCCGCCGGCGGCAGCGCCGCCAACCTGGTCACCGGCACCCCGGACACCGGCGGGCGGCTCGCGTTCCTGTTCACGGGTCAGGGGGCGCAGCGGCTGGGCATGGGCGCCGAACTCGCCGCCGCGTACCCCGTCTTCGCCACCACGTTCGACGACGTGTGCGCCGCCCTCGAC
>NZ_JBPQTK010000160.1:0-11424 GCF_051386315.1 Micromonospora sp. URMC 107 | reverse complement strand
GCGGGTCGGGGGTTCGGGGTCAGGTCACGGTGAGAGGTGGGTCGGTCAGAAGAAGCGGCGACGCTTGGCCTTCTGCGGGCGGAGCATGTCGGCGCCCTTGGTGAGCAGGCGGCTCACCCCGGTCGGGCCACGGCGGGCCTCCAGGGTGTGGCTGAGCCGGCGCGCGCCCGCCGCCGCCAACGGCACGGCGACGGCCATCATCGCCCACTGGGCAATTCGCTTCTGGATCATGTGGGTTCACCTCCGTCGGTGGCTGCTGACCACCGTGGTACCCCGTACGACCGGGCGGTAAGCCTCAGGCGGGCGGCGGGGCGACCGGGTTGGGCAGCGCGCCGCCGAAGCGGCGGTCCCGCTGCGCGTACAGCTCGCAGGCGTACCAGAGGTGGCGGCGGTCGAAGTCGGGCCAGAGCGTGTCGAGGAAGATCAGCTCGGCGTACGCGGTCTGCCAGAGCAGGAAGTTCGAGATCCGCTCCTCGCCGGAGGGCCGCAGGAACAGGTCCACCTCGGGGATCTCCGGGTGGTAGAGGTACTTCGCGACGGTCTTCTCGGTGACCTTCTCCGGGTCCAGCCGGCCCGCCGCGACGTCGCGGGCGATGGCGGCGGCGGCGTCGGCGATCTCGGCCTGACCGCCGTAGTTGACGCAGAACTGGAGGGTCAGCGTCGAGTTGCCCCGGGACATCTCCTCCGCCGTCTGCAACTCGGAGATGACGCTCTTCCAGAGCCGGCCGGCCCGGCCGGACCAGACCACCCGCACCCCGAGGTCGACCAGCTGGTCGCGGCGGCGGCGGATGACGTCCCGGTTGAAGCCCATCAGGAACCGGACCTCGTCCGGCGAGCGCCGCCAGTTCTCGGTGGAGAAGGCGTACGCCGACAGGTAGGGGATGCCCAGCTCGATGGCGCCCTCGACGGTGTCGAAGAGGGAGAACTCCCCCGCCTCGTGGCCCTTGGTACGGGGCAGCCCGCGCTCCTTGGCCCACCGGCCGTTGCCGTCCATCACCACGGCGACGTGCTTCGGCACCGCGTCGGCGGGCAGCGCCGGCGGTCGGGCGCCCGACGGGTGCGGTGTCGGCGGCACCGGCTCGCGACGCCCGGCCCTCAACGATCGGATCACTCGGTCCTCCCCCTGCTCGCGCCGTCCGCACCGGACCCGACGCCACCCGGCGGCGGGACCGGGCCGGTCGCCGGGGCGCCCCGGTCGACCAGCGGCAGCGAGCGTAGCGCGCGCTCCAGGTGCCACTGCAGGTGCGCCGCGACCAGGCCGCTGCACTCCCGGCGTACGCCGGTCTCGGTGGCGTCGGCGACCCGCCAGTCGCCGCTGGTCAGCGCGGACATCAGGTCGATGGTGGCCGGGGCGGGGTGGGCCGCGCCGGGCGGCCGGCAGTCCGGGCAGACCGCGCCCCCGGCCGGTACGGAGAACGCCCGGTGCCGCCCCGGCGTGCCGCAGACGGCGCAGGCGGTCAGCGCCGGCGCCCAACCGGCGAGCGTCATGCCGCGCAGCAGGTACGCGTCGAGCACCAGCGTGGTGGCGTGGCTGCCCTCGGCGAGCGCACGCAGCGCGCCCAGGGTGAGCTGGAACAGCCGCAGCGACGGCTCCCGCTCGACGGGGGTGAGCCGCTCGGCGGTCTCGGCGATCGCGCTGGCGGCCGTGTAGCGCGGATAGTCGCCGAGGAAGCGCTTGCCGTAGAGGTCGATGCCCTCGACCTGGCTGACCGTGTGCAGCGAGCTGCCGTGGTTGCCCTTCGGGTCGCCGGCGAGCTGGAGGTCGACGTGACCGAACGGCTCCAGCCGGGCGCCGAACTTGCTGGTGGTGCGGCGGACTCCCCGGGCCACCGCGCGCAGCCGGCCGTGCCGGCGGGTGAGCAGGGTGATGATCCGGTCGGACTCGCCGAGCTTCTGCACGCGCAGGACCACCGCGTCGTCGCGGTAGAGCTGTCGGCGGTACCCGGCCATCGGACCATTCTCTCTCGGGGTGCGGAATCAGGGTCAGCTCGGGGTGTCCGCGCGCGGAACCCCGATGCGTGGTGCGGGCCGCGCCTCGTAGCGTGCTCGCATGGCTCTGCACCGCACCGCCGCCGCGCTCGCTGCGGCCACCACCCTGATCGTCTCCGCCGGGTGCGACAACCTGTCCTTCCGCCGGCTCGACTACGACAACACCGAGGCGGTCCGGATCAGCAGCATCCGGGTGCTCCCGGGGGCCGGCGACGTGACCGTCCGCGCCATCGGCGCGCAGGACGAGGTGCGGGTCAAGCGGGTGGTGCGCTACCAGGGCGGCCAGCCCGACACGACGTACGAGATCAAGGGCACCGAGCTGGTGCTGGACACCGACTGCGGCTCCCGGTGCACCGTCTCCTACGAGGTCACCGCCCCGGACGGGGTGAGCGTGAAGGGCGAGACCGGCTCCGGTGACGTCGACCTGAGCAGGGTGGGCCCGGTGGAGATGCGGCTCGGCTCCGGCAACATCCGGGTGACCGCGTCCAGCGGCCCCGTCCGCGCCCAGACCGGCTCGGGCAACATCCAGGTCTCCGGCGCCGGTGGCCCCGTCCGGGCGGAGGCCGGCTCCGGCAACGTCGAGGTCGCCGAGGTCGCGGCCGCGGTCACGCTGCGCACCTCCTCCGGCGACATCACCGCGCACCGCCTCGACGGCGGGGTGGACGCCGAGGCCGGCTCCGGGGACGTCACCGTCGACCTCACGACACCCGCCTCGGCGCGGGTGCACGCCTCCAGCGGAAACGTCGAGCTGGTCGTACCGGCGGGCCGCTACCGGGTCCGCTCCAGCACCGACAGCGGCGACGCCGAGCTGGGCGTCACCGACGACCCGTCCGCCGCGCTGGTGCTGGACCTCTCCACCGGCAGCGGCAACGTGACGGTCACCCAGCGCTGATCTCGACGGTCTCCGGTTCCCGGGCGCCCCGGGGCGCCGGCACCACCGCCCGCCCCGTGGCCGGGCCGTCGACCCTCCGGCCGGCGGCCGGGCGGGCGGTGGCCGGGCCGTCGACCATCCCGCCGACGGCCGCGCGGGCGGGGGCCGGGCCGCCGAGCTTCCCGGCGGCGGCCGGGCGAGCAATGGCCGGGCGGGGGCGGGCGCCGGGGACCAGCTCCGGCGGTCTGCGGGCCGCCACGTCCTCGACCCAGCCGACCAGGGCGGTCACCGCCGCGACCAGCGCGAAGACCAGCGCCACCCGGATCGCCAGGCCGAGCGGGTCCTGATGCGACCAGCCCACCACGTCGACCAGCGGGGTGAGCGCCACCACGAACGGCATGTGCCACAGGTAGACGGTGAGCGCCCGCCGGTTGAACACGGTCACCACCCGGCCGAACGCGGCGCTGTGGTCCACCCAGGACGCGCTCGCCGGCCCCCGGCCGAGCAGCACGAGGACGAAGGCCGCCGACCAGAGGGCGTTGCCCAGGGGGTTGTCGTTCAGGTCGTACCCGCGCGGCCCGGGGTGGGTGACGACCCAGGCGGCCCCGGCGGCGGCGAGGGCCAGCGCGAGCGGCACCAGCACCCGGTTGGCCAGGCGGCGCAGCATGCCGGCCTGGTGGGCGAAGCCGAGCAGCCACGCTCCGAAGTAGAGGCCGAACTGGTGCAGCGCCACCGGCAGCGCCGGGAGCAGGCCCAGTTCGGCCGCCGCGAGCAGGGCGTACGGGGCGACCAGGGTGGGCACCGGGGCGCGCCGGAACAGCCAGAGGGCCACCGGCGAGGCGAGCACGAACCAGAGGTAGTCGCGCAGGTACCAGATCACGCTGAGCGCGATCGCGCCCCAGCCGTTGGCCGGCGGGTCGGCGATCGGAAAGAGCCAGAGCAGCACCTTCGGGCTCAGCGGCAGCCCGGTGAGCAGCATGGCGGGCACGAAGACGGCGGCGAGCACCCAGAGCGACGGCAGCAGGCGCCGCAACCGGCGGACGACCGCCTCGGGCCCCCACCGGTGCAGTGAGGCCGCCATCAGCGAGCCGGCGAGCGCGAACATCACCGACATCGCCGGGAAGACGAGGGTCAGCGTGGCCCAACCGGTGACGTGGTAGACGACGACTCGAACGATGGCCAGGAAGCGGAGCAGGTCCAGGTATCGGTTTCGCATCAGCCTGCATCTATGTCCGGGGGTACGGGGGCTGTCCTACCCCCTACCCTCCGCGCCGTACGCGGCAAACGACAAACACCCCACCCGGAACGTGACATCCTCCATACGCCCGACCGGGAACGATCACCCCAGACGGGGCCGCGCCGGGGCCGGGACGCGCCTGCGCCCCGGCCCCGGCGTCAGAAGCCCAGCTTGCGCAGCTGCTTCGGATCCCGCTGCCAGTCCTTGGCCACCCGGACGTGCAGGTCGAGGTAGACCCGGGTGCCGAGCAGTTCCTCGATCTGGTGGCGGGCGGTGGTGCCGACGTGCTTGAGGCGGCTGGCCCGGTGGCCGATCACGATCGCCTTCTGGCTGGGCCGCTCGACGTAGACGTCGGCGTAGATCTTCATGAGCTGGCCCTCGGGAACCATCTCCTCGACGACCACCGCGATGGAGTGCGGCAGCTCGTCGCGGACGCCCTCCAGGGCGGCCTCCCGGATCAGCTCGGCGACCAGCACCTGCTCCGGGTCGTCGGTGAGCATGTCGTCCGGGTAGAGCTGCGGCGACTCGGGCAGGTAGCCGGTCATCACGTCGACCAGGGTGTCCACCTGGTGCCCGGAGACCGCGCTGACCGGCACCACCTCGGCGAACTCGCCCAGCTCGCTGACCGCGAGCAGTTGCTCGGCCAGCCGCTTGCGGTCCACCAGGTCGGTCTTCGTGACCACCGCCAGCACGGTGGCCTTCAGCTCGGCCAGCTCGCCGGTGATGAACCGGTCGCCCCGCCCGATCGGCTCGTCCGCCGGGATGCAGAGGCCGATCACGTCGACCTCGCTCCAGGTCTGCCGGACCAGGTCGTTGAGGCGCTCGCCGAGCAGCGTACGGGGGCGGTGCAGGCCCGGGGTGTCGACCAGCACCAGCTGGGACTCCGGGCGGTGCAGGACGGCCCGGATGATGTGCCTGGTCGTCTGGGGCTTGTTCGAGGTGATGGCGATCTTCTGCCCGACGATCGCGTTGGTCAGCGTCGACTTCCCGGCGTTCGGCCGGCCGACGAAACAGGCGAATCCGGCCCGGTAGGGGCGCGGCTGGAGATCGCTCACTCCACCACCGTGCCCAGGACGGCCCCGTCCGGGGCGGCCACGTGGATCGGCGCGTCCGCGGCGAGGTCCCGTACCGCGGCGTGCCCGGCGCCGTCCAGCGTCGACGCCTCGGTCACCACCACGGCGGCCTCCAGCCGGGTCGCGCCGGCCGCCACCGCCGAGGCCACCGCGAGCTGGAGCGCGGTGATCGTCAACGAGGGCAACGAGACGCTCGCCGCGGCGTACGTCCGGCCGTCCTGGTCGCGGACCGCCGCGCCCTCCACGGCGCCCACCCGGCCACGCGCGCCCCGCGCCAGGACGACCAGCTTGCCGTCCTCGGCGCTCAGCTCGACCGGGTCGGACGGGGTGGGCCGGGCGGCCGGTACGGCGGGTGACTCAGGCATCGGCGGGTTGCCTCTCCTCGGATCGGTTCGTGTCGTCCCGGGGCTCGGCGTGCTCGCCGCGGCCCGGGCCGTTCTGTGTGTCGGTCGACTCCGCCCGGTTCACCAGCACGGTGTCGATCCGGTTGCGTCGGCCGGTGGTGCCCTCGGCGATCAGCTGGAGCCCGGCGACCTCGACCTGCGCCCCGGGGATCGGGACCCGGCCCAGGGACTGGGCCAGCAGGCCGCCCACGGTCTCCACCTCGTCGGTGGGGAGGTCGGTGTCGAACAGCTCGCCCAGGTCCTCCACCGGGAGCCGCGCGGTCACCCGCACCGCCCCGTCGTCGAGGTGCTCGACCGGCGGGCGCTCGACATCGTACTCGTCGGTGATCTCTCCGACGATCTCCTCCAGGATGTCCTCGATGGTGACCAGCCCGCCGGTGCCGCCGTACTCGTCGACGACGATGACCAGGTGGTTGCGGGCGGCCTGCATCTCCGAGAGCAGGTCGTCGACCGGCTTGGACTCCGGCACGAAGGTGGCGGGGCGCATCAGCTCGGCGACCGGGAGCTGCCGGTCCTCCGGGGCGCCGCCCTGGGTCCGCCGGATCAGGTCCTTGAGGTAGAGCACGCCGAGCACGTCGTCGACGCTCTCGCCGATGACCGGGATCCGGGAGAAGCCGGAGCGCAGGAAGAGCGCCAGCGCCTGGGAGAGCGTCTTGCGTTCCTCTATCCACACCATCTCGGTACGCGGCACCATCACCTCGCGGGCGATCGTGTCGCCGAGTGCGAAGACCGAGTGGATCATCTGCCGCTCGCCGTGTTCCACGACACCGCGCTGCTCGGCCAGGTCGACCAGCTCGCGCAGCTCCACCTGGGTGGCGAACGGCCCCTCCCGGAAGCCCCGGCCCGGCGTGACCGCGTTGCCGATCAGGATCAGCAGCGAGGCGAGCGGGTTGAGCGCCCGGCCCAGCCAGCGGACCAGCGGGGCGACGGACCGCCCGACCGCGTACGCGTGCTGCCGGCCGATGGTGCGGGGGCCGACCCCGACCACCACGAAGCTGATCACGGTCATCGCCCCGGCGGTGACCAGCGCCGCGCGCCAGCCCGCGCCGAAGGTGTCCACCGCGACCAGCGCCACCAGGGTGGTGGCGGTCAGCTCGGCGAGCAGCCGCAACAGCAGGAGCAGGTTGAGGTGGCGGACCACGTCCCCGGCGACGGCCTGGAGCGTCCGGGCGCCCCGTACGCCGTCGCGGGCCAGCTCGGCGGCGCGGGCGGGCGAGACCGCGGCGAGCGCCGCCTCGGTCATGGCGATCAGGCCGGCCAGCACCACCAGGCCGGCCGCGGAGACCAGCAGTTGCAGGTCGGGCAGGCCGGTGGCGCCGGCCGCCAGTGTCGGGGTGGTCATCACCGGGACCGGGTCGACCGCCAGCTCGCCAGCAGCCGGCCCTGGAGGGCGAACATCTCCCGCTCCTCCTCGGGCTCGGCGTGGTCGTAGCCGAGCAGGTGCAGCACGCCGTGCACGGTGAGCAGGTGCAGCTCGTCGGCGGCGGCGTGGCCGGCGGTGGCCGCCTGCTTGGCCGCCACCTCCGGGCAGAGCACGATGTCGCCGAGCAGCGCGGGCTCGCCGCCGGCGGCGGACGTCTCGCCGGGCCCGTGGTCGACGCTGCCCTCGTCCATGGGGAAGGCCAGCACGTCGGTCGGGCCGTCGCCGCCCATCCACCGGTGGTTGAGCTCGGTCATGTAGTCGATGTCGACCAGCAGCACGGAGAGCTCGGCGAGGGGGTTGACCCCCATCTCGTCGAGGGCGTGCCGGGCGACGGCGAGCACGGCGTCGGTGTCGACGTCGACACCCGACTCGTTGGCGATCTCGATGGACAACAGTCTTCCCTCGGTCTAGCGGCGCCGGCCGGCCCGGCCGCCCTGGGCGGACCGCCCCGGCACGGCGTGCACGCTCTGCGCCTGCTGGTTCTCCCGCTCGTCCCAGCGGGCGTACGCGTCGACGATCTCCCCGACCAGCCGGTGGCGGACCACGTCGGAGCTGGAGAGCTGGGCGAAGTGCACGTCCTCGACGTTCTCCAGGATCTCCCGGACCACCCGCAGGCCGCTGGTCGTGCCACCGGGAAGGTCCACCTGGGTGACGTCACCGGTGACGACGATCTTGGAACCGAAGCCGAGCCGGGTGAGGAACATCTTCATCTGCTCGGGCGTGGTGTTCTGTGCCTCGTCGAGGATGATGAACGCGTCGTTGAGGGTACGCCCCCGCATGTACGCCAGCGGCGCGACCTCGATCGTGCCCGCCGCCATCAGCTTGGGGATGGTGTCCGGGTCGAGCATGTCGTGCAGCGCGTCGTAGAGCGGGCGCAGGTAGGGGTCGATCTTCTCGTTGAGCGTGCCGGGCAGGAAGCCGAGCCGCTCCCCCGCCTCGACCGCCGGCCGGGTCAGGATGATCCGGTTGACCTGCTTGGCCTGCAACGCCTGGACGGCCTTCGCCATGGCCAGGTAGGTCTTGCCGGTGCCGGCGGGGCCGATGCCGAAGACGATGGTGTGCGCGTCGATCGCGTCGACGTAGCGCTTCTGCCCCAGCGTCTTGGGACGGATGGTGCGGCCGCGCCGGGAGAGGATGTTGAGCGTCAGGACCTCGGCGGGCCGCTCGGCGCCGCCCTGCTCGAGCATGCCGACGGTACGCCGGACGGCGTCAGTGGTCAGGGTCTCGCCTTTCTCGATGAGCTCGAGCAGCTCGCTGAAGATCCGCTCGGCGAGGGCGTTGTCGGCGGGGGCGCCGGTGATGGTGATCTCGTTGCCCCGGACGTGCACGTCGCTGTCGACCGAGCGCTCGACCAGTCGCAGGATCTCGTCACCCGCGCCGAGCAGGTTGACCATGATCTTGGAATCCGGGACGGTGATCCTGGTCTGCACCCGGGGCGGGCCGGGAGGTGGGGTGCCGGTCATAGGTCGGGCCGAGGGGCCCTGCGCCACCTGCTCTCGATCTCGGCGCCGGGCCTGCTGGCGCGGCGCGCTGACGTTCCTGCCATCTTATCTTTCCAACAGCGGTGACACCCTGCCCATTTCCGCGCCTGCGGCACGAGCGGACCGGACGGGGCAGGTGGGACGGGAGCGGACCGGACGGGGCGGCTCCTCGGCCGCGCCCCGTCCGGTCGCGCGCCCGTCAGGAGCCGGCTCGGAAGTCGTACCGCTCGAAGGTCTCCTGGTGCCGGGTGAACCGGTAGGTCGCCCAGTGCATCCGCACCACCGTGCCGTGCTCGTCGCGGGTCAGCCGGAGCAACTCCCCCGCCTCCCGGCCGGAGACCGTGCGGAACACGTCCGGCCGGTCCGGCAGCGGGACGAAGACCGACGGTGGCCTGCCCGCCGGATCGTCGGCGCCCCGGGCCCGCAGCTCGCCGTCGTGCCAGGAGAAGACGTACTCGAAACCCTCTCCCCACCAGCGGCCGAGCAGCCCGCGTACGCCCTCGGGGGCGGGCGGGCCCGGCTGCCACGGCGCGATGTCGGCCGGGTCGTGCTCGACGGCGGCGGCCAGCAGCCGGTGCGGCAGGTCGAGGAGATCGCCGGCGGTGCCGGAGGAGCCGAGCACCGCGACCCCCATCGCGCCGGGAGTGCCCTCCCCGCCCCGCCGGCCGTAGACGCCGGCCAGGAATCCGGGCATCGCGCCGTCGTGGCCGACGTGCATGATCCGCTTGCCCTGCGGCACCAGGATCAGCCCCAGCCCGAAGCCGCCGGCCCAGAGCGTCTCGTCGGTGACCGTCGCCGGCCAGCGCATCTCGTCGAGCGTGGCCGGGGCGAGCACGGCGCCGGCCGGGTCCAGCGCCGCCGGGTCGGCGAGGAAGGCCGCCCAGCGGGCCATGTCGGAGGCGGTGCTCCAGAGCTGCGCCGCCGGACCGAGCGCCCCGAAGTCCGTCGGCGGCTCGGGGTGCGCCTCGTCGGAGTAGGCGTCGACCAGGAAGCCCGTCGCGGCGTGCGGCCCGGGCGTCACCGAGGTCCCGGCCAGCCCCAGCGGGGTCAGCACCCGCTCGCCGAGCACCTCCGGCCAGGTGCCGCCCCGCAGGTGGCCGACGAGCCGGCCGAGCAGCGCCATGCCGAGGTTCGAGTAGTGGTAGCGGCGGCCCGGGGGCAGCACCCGCTCGGCCCGGGCCAGGTCGGCCACCAGCCCCTCGACGTCCGGCGCGCGCAGGGTGTCCCAGACGTCGCCGTACGGCTCGCGTTGCAGGCCGGCGGTGTGCGACAGCAGCCGGCGCACCGTCAGCTCGCCGTGGGCCGGCAGGTCCAGGTGCCGGCCCAGCGGGTCGTCGAGGTCGAGCAGGCCGTCGTCGCGGCACTGGAGCGTCAGCACGGCGGTGAACGTCTTCGTGACCGACCCGATCCGGAACCGGGTGCCCGGCCCCAGCTCGGTGTCGTTGCCGGTCCCACCCACGGCGCACGTCCAGAGCGGGCGGTCCGCCCGGTGCAGGGCCGCCGACACCGCCGGCACCCGGGCCTGCGACTGGACCGTGCGCACCAGCCGGGACAGGCGGTCGCCGACCGCCGTCACGCGAGGTTCCGGGCCAGCATCGGGCCCAGTGGCGCCCCGCCGAGCACGTGCGCGTGCACGTGGAAGACCTCCTGGCCGCCGTACGCGCCGGTGTTGAACATCAGCCGGAAGCCGTCGCCGAGCAGCCCCTCGTCCTCGGCCACCGCGGCGGCTGTGGCGAGCACCTCCCCGGCCAGCGCCGGGTCGCCCTGGGCGAGCGTCGCCACGTCGGCGTAGTGCTCCTTCGGGATGACCAGCACGTGCACCGGCGCCTTCGGGCCGATGTCGCGGAAGGCGAGCGTGGTGGCGGTTTCCCGGACGATCGTGGCCGGGATCTCCCCGGCGACGATCCGGCAGAACAGGCAGTCGGTTCCCATCGGGGCAGTGTAAGGACGGGCGCCTCGTCGACGCCTGCCGTGCGGCAGGTGACCCTTCCCCGCGAACGGACGGGACGGCCGGGCATGATGGCCGGCGTGACTTCACGGGCGGTACTGGTGACGGGGGCCTCGCGCGGCATCGGGCGGGCGGTGGCGACCGCGTTCGCGGCCGGCGGCGACCGGGTGGCGATCCACCACCGGGACTCGGCGGAGCTGGCCGAACGGCTACGCGCCGAACTGCCCGGCGAGGGGCACGTGGTGGTCCGCGCCGACCTGACCGACCCGGACGCCGTACGGGCGATGGTCGACGAGGCGGCCGGCCTGCTCGGCGGGCTGGACGTGCTGGTCAACAACGCCGGCGTGTACGGCGAGCGGGACGCCCCGCACCCGGTCTTCGGCGCCTCCTACGAGCAGTGGCGCGCGCAGTGGCGGCTGGTGCTGGAGACCAACCTGACCGGCGCGGGCAACGTCATCTGGTGCGCGGCGCAGCACATGCGCGACCGGGGCGGCCGGATCGTCAACGTCTCCTCCCGGGGAGCCTTCCGGGGCGAGCCGGAGCAGCCGGCGTACGGGGCGAGCAAGGCGGGTCTGAACGCGCTGGGACAGTCGCTGGCGGTGGCCCTCGCCCCGTACGGCATCGCGATCGCCACGGTCGCCCCGGGCTTCGTGGAGACCGACATGACCACCGGGCACCTGAGCGGGGAGCGGGGTGCCGCGATCCGGGCGCAGAGCCCGTTCAACCGGGTGGCCCGCCCCGAGGAGATCGCCGCCGCCGTCCACTGGCTCGCCTCCCCGCAGGCGGAGTGGGCCTCCGGCACCATCGTCGACCTCAACGGCGCCTCCTACCTGCGCAGCTGACCGCCCGCCCCCACTCCCCCGTCGCGCCACGCCCGTCTCGCCACGCCGGTCTCGGCGATCATGCAGTTGTGGTGCCCCACAAAAACCGCGACAACGCACATTCCGCCCACCACTACTGCAAGATCGTCGTGGGGGGACGGGGACGGGCGCGGGGAC
>NZ_JBPQTK010000159.1:0-11497 GCF_051386315.1 Micromonospora sp. URMC 107 | reverse complement strand
CCGCCCACCCCGCCCAAGGCCGTCGATCATGCAGTTGTGGTGGAGGACAGGACACCTCCGATCACCACGATTCCGGCACCACAGGTCCATGATCGACGCAACGGGGGCGGGCCGGTGCTGGCCAAGCCGCCGGTACGCAAGCTCGCCAAGGACCTCGGCGTCGACCTCGCCACGCTGACCGGGTCGGGCCCGCTGGGCTCGATCACCCGGGAGGACGTACAGCGGGCGGCGAGCGGGACCACGGCGGCGGCCGAGCCGCTCGCGGTGTCGGCTCCGGTCACGGCGGCCGCGAGCTTCGGCGCGGACCGCGAGCAGCGCATCCCCGTCAAGGGGGTACGCAAGCTCACCGCCGAGAACATGTCCCGCTCGGCGTTCACCGCGCCGCACGTCACGGAGTTCCTCACCGTCGACGTGACCCGGGCGATGAAGGCCCTGGACCGGCTCCGCAACCGGCGGGAGTGGCGCGACGTGCGGGTCTCGCCGCTGCTGCTGGTGGCCAAGGCGGTGCTGCTGGCGGTCAAGCGCCATCCGATGGTCAACTCGACCTGGGCCGGCGACGAGATCGTCGTCAAGGACTACGTCAACCTGGGCATCGCGGCGGCCACCGAGCGCGGGCTGATCGTGCCGAACATCAAGGACGCCGGCCGGCTCTCGCTGCGCGAGCTGGCGGACGCGATGACCGAGCTGGTGCAGACGGCCAAGGCCGGGAAGACCTCGCCGGCCGACATGTCCGGCGGCACGCTGACGATCACCAACGTCGGCGTGTTCGGGGTGGACACCGGCACGCCGATCCTGCCCCCGGGCGAGTCGGCGATCCTGGCCTTCGGCGCGGTCCGCGAGATGCCCTGGGTGCACAAGGGCAAGGTCCGGCCGCGCCAGGTCACCACGCTGGGCCTGTCCTTCGACCACCGCATCATCGACGGTGAGCTGGGCTCGAAGTTCCTGCGCGACATCGGGGATTTCCTGGCCGATCCGGAGGCGGCGCTGCTCGCCTGGACCTGACCGGTTACGACACCAGCCACGGCCGGTGTGCACGGGTTCACGCCCGGGCACACCGGCCGTGTCCGTTGGCGCGGGGTTCACGCCCGACACACCGACCATTCACCCTCGGCACACGGAAACGTCGGCCAACGGGTCCTCACACCTTCGATTGTTCGGTGGGTGTCCCAGCTCACCTAACAATCGATGGAAGTTGCGGCCGTCTTGGGGTTCAATGGAGACATCAAGGGGCTGACAACCGAATAGCCAGGAGGAGAGACCCGTGAGCATGATCGAGCGAATCCGTAACCGCCGCGACGCCAACCGCCGCGCCCGTGCCATCGAGCACGCGCTGCGTTCCGCCAACTCGCCCGCGGTCCGCGAAGAGATCCTCGCCATCGCCCAGCGTCACATGAGCTGACGCCCAGGACCTCTCGCACCTCCTCCAGATCGACGACCCGCCCGGTCCGCCCGGGCGGGTCGTCGGCGTTTCGCAGCGGCTGACACCGGGATTCCACCTCGCCCCAGCGCCCGGTACGGTGGGCTTCGGTCGTCGCCCGCCGACCCGGAGCAGTCGAGTCGATAGAAGCCGCTCGACACCATCCGGCCACGGGGAGTGACGGCCGTGCTCCCCGGACGCCCTCGGGCGGTCACCGGATACGGTGCGGGGAGCCGGCACGGCCGGTACACCGGCGACGCCGGCCACCCTGCCGAGCAGACCGATCGGCAGCGGCGGCCGACAGGTGATGGAGGAGGCGCACGCATGACGTCCGAGGGCACGCACCACCCCGGCCAGCAGCCGGACGAGGTGTCGCCGGGCGCCGGCGGACCGGCGCCGTACGGCGACCGCCCGGCACCGCAGGACAACGGATACGGCGCTGGCGCCCCCGACCTGGGCTGGGCGCCCCCGCCCCCGTCGGGGCGACCGAACCCGCCCGCCTGGGGCGCGCAGGGTGAGCAGCAGCAGGCCCCCGCGTGGGCCACCCCGGCGCCGCAGCAGACCGACCCGGCCCAGCCCGGCCAGTGGGGACCGGCCGGCGGATCGCCGCAGCCGGCGTGGCCGGGCGCGCAGGAGCAGCCCGGCCCGGCCTGGGCCGCCGCTGCCCCGCCACCGCCGCACGCCACCCCGCAGCCGCCGCACGCCACCCCGGAGCAGCCGGCCTGGGCGTCGGCCGAGCAGGCGTCCCCCGCCTGGGCGCAGCCCGAGCCCGCCGCCCGTGGCGCCGCCCGCGTCCCGCAGGCCGCACCCGCCCCCCAGCCCTGGCCCGCGCAGGACGACCCCAACCGCTCCGGCGGCTGGAACGCCGAGTCCCCTCAGGACCCCGCCAACGGCTGGAACCCGGGACAACAGCAGGACGACCCCAACCGCTCCGGCGGCGAGCAGCAGCAGGGCGAGCAGCCCGGCTGGGACGCCGGTGCGGAGCAGCGCCCGGCGGGAGCCTGGGCCGCCTCCCGCGACGACGCGCCCCGGGACGACCAGCCCCAGGGCGGCGAGTGGCCGGCCCGGGACGAGCGCTCCGCACGGGGTGCCGCGTCCGTGCCTTCGCAGCCCGACGAGCGGGACGCCAACGGCTGGGGCGCCGCACAGCCCACCTCCACCCCGCCCGGCCGGGCCTCCGTTTCGGCGCCCGGCGACGGCGGGCCCAAGCCGTGGGGCCCCGCTGCGGAGAACCCGCCGCAGTGGGCCGGCAACGCCGCCGAGCGTCCGGCCGTACCGGACGTCGAGCCGTGGTCGGCGGACGAGGCGTGGGGCCGCGCCGAGGCCGGCGAGCCCGCCCCGGGCCGGGCCGGCAACGGCTGGGAGCCGGAACGGGCCGAGGAGCCGCCGATCTACCAGCCCCCACCGGGGCCCGGCATCTCGCCGGCCAACGCCGTGCCGCTGCCGCCGCAGGAGCAGCGGGTGCCCGGCGCCAGCCTGGCCGCCGCCCCGCCGGTCGACTACACCCCGCCGGCCCAGTTCGCCCCCGAGCAGCCCGGCCGGGACGGCGGCCTGCCGGCGTACGAGCAGGAGCAGCCGGCCTGGGCCCAGGCCGGCTCCCGGCACGACGAGCCGCAGTCGCCCGCCGGTCCGGTGGTCCCCGCACCGCGCACGTCGCCGGAGGCGGGCGGGCGGGCCGCCGTACCGTCGCCGGGGGGTGCCGAACCGGCCGCCGGCAGCGTCTCGGCGAGCGCCTCGGTGCCGCTGGCCAGCCGGGTGCTGCCGCCGACCGACCAGGCCCTGCGACCAGCCGGCACGCCCGCCCCGCAGCCCCGGGTCTACGGCCGGCCGGCCCGCCCCGAGCCGGCGGACGAGCCGGAGCAGGACGACCCGAGCGGCCACCGCCCGGACCACGCGCCGGCGCCCCGCTTCGACCAGGGGCCGGACCCTCGGTTCGGCCAGGAGCCGGACCCTCGGTTCGGCCAGGAGCCGGACCCGCGCTTCGGCCAGGAGCCGCGCTTCGGCCAGGGCCAGGCCCACCAGTTCGACCAGGGACCGGAGGCCCGCTTCGATGACCGGGCGCCGAGCGGGACCGCCGTCTTCGGCGCGGTCGCCCCGATGGCGCCCGCCTCGCCGGCCGCGCCCCCGGCCTTCCCGCCGGGTGTGCCGTCCTTCGTCGACGCACCGGCCAGCAACCGACCGGTGAACGGGGTCCGGCCGCACGACGACGCGGACCGCCCCGCCGACCCCTTCGGTACGCCGGCAGCCGCCGGCGCGGCACCCGGCTACGGGCCTGCGCCGACGACCGAGCACGCGCCTGGCGGGGCGTTCCCGCCGGCCTTCCCGCCGCCCCCGCAGCAGTCCGGCCCCTCCTGGGACCAGGGCGGCTCGGAGCAGGACCAGAACCGGTTCGACTCGTTCAAGCCGATCGCGGAGCCGAAGACCGAGGCCCCCACGCCCAAGGTGCGCAACGGCCGGGTGCTCGCCGCGGTGCTCGTCGCGGCGGTGCTCATCCTGGCGGTGCCGCTGGGCCTGCTCATGCTGCTCGGCAAGGTCGGCGGCGAGGACAAGGCCCCGGCGTTCGACCCGGCGGTCGGCAGCTGCGTCAAGAAGTCGGGCGAGAGCGCGGCGGCGGCGCAGTGCGGCGAGGCGGGTGCCTTCACCGTGGTCTCCAAGGTGGACGCGAAGGACAAGTGCGCCGACCCGACCCAGCCGCACATCGTGCTCCAGGGCGGCGGGACCAACCGGGTGCTCTGCCTCAAGCCGGCAGGTCAGTAGCTACAACGACGACGGCGCGTGCGGACGCGAACACCGACAGCGCCAGCGCCGCGTGTCGTCGCACGAAACGGAAGCGCCCGCCTCCCCATGGGAGACGGGCGCTCGCGCGTCTGGTCGATCAGGACCGTTCGGTGACCTGGGCGACGAAAGCCCGCCAGGCGGCCGGGGCGAAGACGAGGGCCGGGCCGGTCGGGTCCTTCGAGTCGCGGACCCCTACCACGCCGGGAAGGTTGTCGGCGACCTCGACGCAGTCGCCGCCGTTGCCGCCGCTCTTCGTGCTCTTGCGCCACTGCGCGCCGGTCAGGTCCATGATGCTGCCGCTTCTCTGAGAAGTTCCAAGGAGCGCCCTCGGGGAAGAGCCTCACCCCGTATGCGTTCCCACCGGTGCTCCAGCGTAGCAATGTCGGATGTTTGGTCGACTATTTGTGCTCGTGCCTGGCTATCGACGTGCGCCACCCGCGTCCCGTCGGGAAGTTCGGCGAGCGTGAAAGGTCCGTCGAGGCCCGGATACGTGGCCGTCCCACGGGGCACGACATGGAGTTGGACGCTCGGCAGTTCGGCGCAATTCACCAGGTGAGCGAGTTGCTCGGCCATGATTTTCCGGTCTCCGGCGGCGGGACGTCGGATGATCCCCTCGTCCAGTACCGCGACGAACAGGGGTCCGCGATCGCGAGTCAGGATCGCCTGGCGGGCGACACGCGCCGAGACCAATTCGCTCACCGTGTCCTTCCCTAGCGGCTGGCCTGTGAACGTGGCCCGTGCGTAAGCCTCGGTCTGAAGGAGGCCCGGCACCCAGGAGAGTTGGAACGCCCGTAGCGCCACCGCCTCACGCTCGATGTCGACCCACGGTCGGAACCACACGGGCTCGCGGCGGTTAAGCGTGTCCGGCCAAAGTTCCGACACGTTCTTGCCGAGAATCTTCGCTACTTCGGCACGATGCCGGCTCTGCGGAATGCGTCCCGGGTTTGCCCACCGAGCAACGGTCTTCGGATGAATTCCGAGGCGACCTCCCAAGCTTTCGGCTGTCTCGCACGCCTCGGCGAGCGCCGCCACGAATGCATGGTTCATGCCGCGTCCCTTCTGGAGCGATCAGAACGTTCCCGAGAAATCATCTAACGCTGTGTGATTGTCCGACAACCCTCGGCAGGGTGCTTCGTAGACGGCGTGAGCCGGTGGAGGCGATGGAGCCCGCCGGTCGCGCTGACGGGGCCGCCCTGGGCGAGCAACCGGGCGGCCCCTCCCACCACCGCCGCGCGAGGGGGAGCAATGCCCGAGGAGAGTCGGACACCCATGCCGAAGATCAACCCGCCGCCGGCCCGTCCGGTCGTCCCGGGGCCGATCGGTCCCTTCATCCCGCCGTACCGGGGGCCCGGGCGCGTGGGCGACGTCGTTACCGCGTCGCGCTCGTCGGCCCGGCGGAACGGGGACCGCTGGTGACCGCGCGGACGCCGCCTCCCGTACGGATGCTGCGGGCCGGCGAGGTGCTCAGCCTGACCCGGGCCGCGTCTCCGCAGTTCGTGATCCCGATGCGTGTCCGCGTGATCCGTGAGCTTTCCGACCGCTTCCCGCCGTACGGCTGGCTCTGGTTCGAGGGTTACCAGCTCGACGCCAAGGGCCGCGCGGTGGCGAAGCGCGAGCTGTTCGTCCTGCGCGAGGGCCTTGAGTGGGTCGTCACCGCGCCGGCTCCGGCCCGGCCCGCTCTCTCCCGCCGGCCACCGTCCCGCTCTCGCCTGGCGGTGGGCTGATGGTCCACGTCCGCGCCCACGTCCCCAGCCGGCCCACCTGGCGCTGCGCCGCCTGCGGGGTGGCCTGGCCCTGCTCGACGGCGAAGCTTCTCCTCCTCGCGAAGTACCGCGAGAACCGCGACGCGCTGATGGTCCACCTCGCGGGGCTGTGCGAGGAGGCCGCCGGGCAACTCGCCGAGCTGGACCACGGCAATCCCCCGGCGGACCTGGCGGAGCGCTTCACCGGCTGGGCCCGCGCCCGCTGAGGGACGTCTCGTAACTCGGGTGCCGACGGGTCCATCGGGCGACCATCGAGCAGCCTCGTTCAGGCACCTTGCGCCACGCCTCGACCCACATGGTCCCCGTACTCTGATTCGATGGTTGCTTCGCCGCCTGGCTCGCGTCCCGAACCCTTCGCGGGGCTGGGCTCGGTCGACTGGGCGAGGTTCCGACCGCGCGATCCGACAGACGCCGCACGTGACGCGTGTGAGATTCCAGAGCTGATCCGCGGCCTGGCGACGGCGGAAGGCCGGGCGGCACGCGAGTGGGGCGAGGCGCTGAAGGGCGCCCTGATCCACGGCCATTCCGGCCTGTACTTCCGCACCGCCGAACCGGCCGCGCCGTTCCTGATCGAACTGTGTCGCGGTGAACGGCCCGAGGTGGCCGCCGAGGCGCTCAGCCTCCTGCTGAGCTGTGTCGGCGAGGACGGCCCATTCCATCCCGAGCCCCTACGCCCTGGTGACACGCACCTGTCCGGGTTCGTCACCCGGACCCGGGCCATCATCCACAGCGGCCGGGCGGCCTACTACCCCTGGCTGTGTTCAACACATGTCGGGGCCAGGATCGGCGCGTTGGAACTCCTGGGCGTCCTCGAGCCCAGGGCGCCAGAGTTCCAGCGGGAGCTCGCGCGGTTGGAAGCATCCGACGGAAACCACTGGATTCAGCAGGCGATCCGGGACATCCGGCTCGACCTCTGACGGTGCCGCCATGGGTCTTTTCGGCTCGCCGCTGTCGTCCGGGTCACGGAGCCCGGCTCGGGCCCAGCGCGACATGGCAGGCTGACAACCATGGGAACGACACCGCGCGTACGTGCCCCCGAGCTGCGGGGCCGGAGTTGGCTGAACACCGGCGGGCGGGAGCTGAAGCTGTCCGACCTGCGCGGCAAGATCGTGATCGCGGATTTCTGGAAGTCCTAGAAGAAGCTTGCAACTCGGCCGACTGAGGGCCTAGCGTCCTCGGCATGTCCCACCATGAACACCTCGCCGACCTATACCTACGCCTATCCCTCGACCGCGAGGGAAAGACTGCGATCGAGCGCCAGGAGGCCGACTGCCGAGCCTGGGCCACGCGCAACGGTTTAGAGGTCCGCACTGTCCACATCGACCGGGGCCGTTCCGGCTACAAGTCCGTCGACCGGGCCGGGTTTGATGCCGCCGTATCCGCCCTAACGACTGGCACCGTCGGGACCCTGATCGTCTGGAAAGTCGACCGCCTGTCGCGCCGTGGCATGGGCCAGGTCGGCCAAGTCCTAGACCAGGTCGAGAAAGTCGGCGGCCGGATTGTCTTCGTTCAAGACGGCTTAGACACGTCTCAGCAACAGGCCCGCCTAGTTCTGGCGCTGCTGTCCGAGGTCGCCCGCAGCGAGTCGGCGAACATCGGTCTACGCGTCGCCTCGGCGAAGGCCCACCTTCGCAACCTAGGCCGTTGGATCGGCGGACAGCCGCCCTACGGCCTCGCGATCGGCGAGGACGGCCGGCTAGACCACGACCCGCACACCGCGCCGACCGCCCGGGAGATCGCCGAACGTGCGCTGACCGGCGAGCCGCTGGTCAGGATCGCCCGCGACCTGAACGCCCGTCAGATTCCCTCGCCGCGTGGGGCCACCTGGGGCGTCGGGACGCTGTCGCAACTCCTGAAGTCCCCCGCGTTCGCCGGACTACTTCCGGAGACCGTCAAGCGCGACGGAAAGTACACGGGAAAGGTTGTCCCGTGGCGCGACCCCGAGACCGGCGAGAGCGTCGAGATCGGCCGTGGAATCATCACACCCGCCGAGCAACTACAGGTCGCGCGCATCCTCGAAGACCGCACCGCCGCCGACATGACCGGTCGCAACCGGGGCGTGCGCGCCGAGGTTTCGCATCTCCTGACCGGCTTCCTGCGCTGCGGGGGCTGCGGGGGGCGCATGTCGGCTGCCGGCCGGTCGTACGTCTGCCACGCTCGCCGCCTCGGCAAGCCCTGCCCGGCACACACGACTGCCTTTATCGCCGCTGTAGACCGCGCCGTGATCGCCGCCTTCATCGCCCGACTCGCCGCGACCGAGCCCGGCGACCCGCTGCTAGACGCCGTCGCCGAGCGTTGGGTAGCCCGCCACGACCCCGACGTAATTCGGGAGCGCGCGACCATCACCGCCGCCCTGGACGACGCTAACGCCGCCCTGGTCGACCTCGAAGACGCCCGATACCTTCGCGGCGAGTTCGTCGGTCCCGATGCCATCCAGCGATGGACGCGTCTACACGAACGGCTGACAGCCCGCGTTGCAGGGCTGCGCCGTAACCTCGCCGATTTCCCGCTACCCGAGGCGGACATTAGCTCGCTCCTCGACCCGGTCCTAGCTCAGGAAGCGTGGGACGCCGCCACGGTCCCCGATCGCCGCGACCTTCTCGGCCTAGCCCTGAACGCCGTGACCGTTGCCCCGGCCGAGGGCCGGCGGGGCGTGCGATTCGACCCGGTCGCCCGTCTTCGGTTCACCTGGGCCGACGAAACCGAGCCTGCATCCGTCGATGCCTAAATCTCACTCTGACAATCAAATAAGGCAGGCCCCGGCCGAGCGATTCCGCCGCCGACCAGGGCCCTAACGGAACATCGGAGGTTCCGCTGTGTCCAACCCTATCCGCCTGTACGTCGCGGCCCCGGCCCTCTCTGCCGCCGCGTTGGCTGCCGCGACTGCCGCCCTGCTCGCCGCCGGCTTCCTGGTTACCTCGGCGACCATCGCTGACACGGTCGACCCTGACGACCTCCTCGCCGTCGTGGCCGACGACCTGGCTGCCGCCCGCGCCGCTGATGCCGTGGTAGCCCTTCCGGGGGCCGAGGACTTCCCCGAGCCGGTCTACGCCGCGCTACACGGGGTGCCGGCCCTGACCCTGGCCGACGCTCTGGCTAGTGCCCAATGACCCGCGAGCGTGCCGAGGGCGCGCTACTGGTCCTGATCCTGCTTATGGTCGGCGCTGCGGCCGGCTGGGCGTCGTTTACACACGTCCACGACTGGACGATGGCGAACAGCCCGGACGGCACGCCTGACGCGTTCGGATGGGTCAACGCCTGCGTCAGCGAACTAGTCCCCGTGGCGTCGCTGCTGGAAATCCGGCGGCGCCGCCGGGCGGGAGCGCCGACCGGCTACCCGCTGGCCCTGCTGATCGGCGCGGCGTGCCTGTCGCTGGCCGCACAGCTCGCCGTGGCGAAGCCGGGTGTTTCGGGGTGGCTGCTATCGGCAGTGCCCGCCCTGGCGTTCATGGCGTTGGTGAAGCTGGTCTTCGCCCGGACACCAGCGGTCGCCGCGCCAACCCACCGCCAGGCGCCTGCAGGCGCCCCGGCCGAGCCGACCCTGACCGAGGCCGCCCCCGTCCCGTCCGAGGCCGTCCCTGGTCCTGTCTCGACCCCCGCACCGCCCGCCGTCGCGCCGCCGTCCCGGCCGCGCCCACCGGTCATCCCGCCCGGCGTCCAGACGCTGCCGGTCGTCGCCCGTGTTGCCACGCCGCCGGCCACGCCCGATCCGGTGGCGGCACCGCCGAAGACTGCCGACAGGGTGTCGGCAGTGCTGGCCGAGACGCCGGACGCGACCCCGGCGCAGATCGCCGCGCGGCTGGGCGTCAGTGAGCGGACCGTCCGCCGGTACCTGCCTGCCGACAAGGTGCCGACACGACGCCGACGGCCGGCGGAGGTGCCTGTACTGGTGATCGCGTGAGCCGTGTCCGAGGGCAACAGCTAGGCACTAGACAGAACCTAGCTGGGCAGGTCAGACATGTGAGGTCCTAGCGTGCCGACCCGTTACACGACCAAGAAGAATCGCGACACGCCTTGTTGCTTGATTCTTGCCAGTAAGGCAACCTAGACGGGTGTAGCGCTCCGTTGCGTTCTGTGCGATACAGAACGCAACGGAGCTACACCCGGCGGGTGCTCTGAGTTTCCGACGCCCTGAGCAACCGTCTGGTACTGCTGTGGGAGGGGTCTACCTGGCCCGTCAGGTCAGGTAGCCCCACCCCCGACGAAGCCGGTCAGGGTGTCGACCAACCTCGCCGCCCAATACGCCAGTTGCAGCGCGATCACCGCATCCATGCCTGCGCGCTGCCACCGACTGGTGCCAGCGCGCGGGTGGCGCTTGGGCCTCCTCCTCCGCTTTGGCATCGATCACCTCCCCTGCGGGTTCTCGTTCGTCCCCCGCGCGCGTTGGGGGCGAACTAGGCCCGGCAGTGACGCCGATCAGTGCCTCTGCTTCGGAACGAGCTTAACCGGTGGAACCGACCCCGCCGGGCGCCCCCAAGCGGCAGCCGAACCCAACCTGTAGGCGGGAACTTGCTGTTCTTTCCGAATCGCCTTCCACTCTCGACGTCCCCGCTGCGGGGGTCAAGTTGGGCGGCGTGTCCGGCGCGTCACCGGACTCCGCGCCTTCCGCCATCTGGCCGGGACGGAGGTTGCGGCGGATTGATGCAACACCGTCTCGACCAGGCATTTCGTCGCTAGGCGGCAGGCAACGATCGCAATCGTTGGGCCGAATACCCAGACGCGGCGGGGTCCGTCAGCCGGGCTCTTCGTCCGCGAGCCGCTGTCCACGCCGCTGCGCGTAGGCCCGAACCTCGGCGGCATCCCAGATGCGTCCGACGGTCAGCGTGTCGATGGGCGCGGGGAAGTCCGGCCGGTCGACCAGGATCGCGGCGCGCTGGCGCGAGACGCCCAGGTGGTCGGCAACCTCTGAAAGCGCCATAACTCGCACAGGCGGACCTTCCGGCGACGGGGGTAGGCAACTTGTCACCGAGGGGGTTGACTACCTGTCAACGGTCAGCCAACGTGACGGTATGCCCACGCGCCGTACACACAAACCCGTGCCGCTCGCCCCACGCCATCGCCGAACCTGGCGATCGCTCTGGCGCCGTTGCTCGTGTGGCCTGTCGGCTCCCTGCCCGGATTGATTCGCACCCGCGCCGGTTGAGCCCCGCCCGGCCCCGCACAACATCGCCCCGCGCTGGAACGCCCCGACCCGCGAGGTCGACACCATCGGCCGCGCCGGGCGCCTGACCCGCGCCGGGGCCTACCGCGCGAACGGGGGCCGCTGGTGAGCCCTCGCCCCGAGCCGACGCCCCTGCGCCGCCTGAAGGCCGGCGACATCGTGTGGCTGACCCGCGAGGCGTCGCCGCAATTCGTGGCCCCGATCTGCGTCCGTGTGATCCGCGAGCTGACCGACCGCTTCCCGCCGTACGGCTGGGCGTGGTTCGAGGGCTACCAGCTCGACGCCCAGGGCGGCGCCGTGGCGAAGCGCGAGCTATTCGTCCTGCGCGAGGGGGTCCGGTGGCTCGACACCCCGCCCGCCCCCGCGAGAACCGTCCGC
>NZ_JBPQTK010000158.1:0-11508 GCF_051386315.1 Micromonospora sp. URMC 107 | reverse complement strand
CCCCCCCCCCCCCCCCCCCCCCCCCCGCCGCCCCCCGGTCGGGGACGCACCGCGCCACCACCACCTCGGGCACCGCGGCGCCCGCGTCGACGACGGCGGCGAGGGCCGCCAGGTCGGCGTACGCGGTCGCGTCGAGGCCGTCGATCCGGTCCCCGAGCACCGCGACGGTGCGCGGCCGGGGCGACCCGGTCAGCGGCGTCCAGTCCAGGCGCAGCAGCGACTCGAGCCGGTCGCGGCGCAGCGCCGCCAGCTGTTCCGGCGACACCGGGCGCACCGCCAGCGCCTCGACGGAGGCCACCGGGGCGCCGGTCGCGTCGGCCAGGGTGATCGCCGCCGTGCCGTCGCCGGGCACGATCCGGGCCCGCAGCCGGTTGGCGCCCGAGGCGTGCACGGTGAACCCGCGCCACGAGAACGGCAGCACCGGGTCGCCGTCGCCGGTCGACGCCACCGCGTGCAGGACGGCGTCCAGCAACGCCGGGTGCAGGCCGAAGCGGCCGGCGTCGTCGTGCGCCTGCTCGGGCAGGGTGATCTCCGCGTACACCTCGTCGCCGCGCCGCCACGCCGCGGTCAGGCCCTGGAAGACCGGGCCGTACCGCAGGCCGCGCGCGAACAGGTCGTCGTACGCCGCGGACACGTCGACCGGGTCGGCGTCCGGCGGCCAGGACCGCAGGTCGGCGCCGGCGGCCCCGGCCGGGGTCAGCCGGCCCACCGCGTGGGTGGTCCACCCGTCCTCGTCCTCGACCCGCGAGTGGACGCCCACCTCCCGGTCGCCGTCGGGTGCCGGTTCGCCCACCGTCACGCGAATCTGGACGCCGCCGGAGTCCGGCAGCACCAGCGGCGCCTCCAGCGTCAGCTCCTCGACCCGCGGGCAGCCCACCTCGCGGCCGGTGTGCGCCGCCAGCTCGACCAGCGCCGCGCCGGGCAGCAGCACCACGTCCGCGACCGCGTGGTCGGCCAGCCACGGGTGGGTGGCCAGCGCGAGCCGGCCGGTGAACACCGCTCCGCCGTCCGGCAGCTCGACCGCCGCGCCCAGCAGCGGGTGGTTCGCCCGCGTCTGGCCCAGCCCGCTCGCGTCGCCGGTGCCGGCGCCCGCCCGGGGCCAGTACGGCTGGTGCTGGAACGCGGAGGTGGGCAGCTCCACGGTCCGTCCCGGCGCCACGGCGGACCAGTCGACGGCCGTGCCGCGCACCGCGAGCCGGGCGAACGCGGTCGCCACGGTCTCCGACTCGGGGCGCCCCTTGCGGCACACCGGGATCCACTCGCCCTCGGCCACGTTGCGGCCGAGCGCGGTCAGCACCGCGTCGGGGCCGATCTCCAGGAAGGTGGTGGCCCCGGCCGCGGCGAGCGTGGCGACCGCGTCGGCGAACCGGACGGGTTCGCGCACCTGCCGCACCCAGTGCTCGGCGTCGAGGGTGGTGGGCCCGCCCGTCAGCGTCGACACCAGCTCGACGGCCGGCTCCCGGCACTCCACCTGGGCCACGACCGCGCGGTACTCGTCGAGCATGGGGTCCATCAGCGGCGAGTGGAACGCGTGCGAGACGGTGAGCCGCCGCGCCCTGCGGCCACGCCGGGCGAGTTCCTCGGCCACCTCGAGGGTGGCGGCCTCGTCGCCGGAGAGCACCACCGACTCCGGCCCGTTCACCGCGGCGACGGCGACCGTGGGCGGCAGCAGCGGGGCGACGTCGTCCTCGGTGGCGCGTACGGCCACCATCGCGCCACCGGCCGGCAGCGCCTGCATCAGCCGGCCCCGCGCCGCGACGACCCTCGCGGCGTCGGCCAGCGACCACACGCCCGCCACGTGCGCCGCCGCCAACTCACCGATCGAGTGCCCCGCCACGAAGTCCGGCCGCACACCCCACGACTCGAACAACCGGAACAGCGCCACCTCCACCGCGAACAACGCCGGCTGCGCCCACCCCGTCTGGTGCACCTCCTCGGTGCCCAGCACCTCCCGCAACGGCCGCTCCAGGTGCCCGTCCAACTCACCGCACACCTCGTCGAACGCCGCCGCGAACACCGGGAACGCCAGCAGCCCCTCCGCCATCGCGACCCGCTGCGCCCCCTGACCGGTGAAGAGCACCGCGAGCTTCCCGCCGTCGACCGTGCCGGTCACCACCTCGTCGCCGAGCAGCACCGCGCGGTGCGGGAACCCGGCCCGCCCGGTGGCGAGGGTGTACGCGACGTCGACCGGGCGCAGCGTCGGGTCGGCGGCCACGTGGGCGCGCAGCCGGGGGATCTGCTCCCGCAGCCCCTCCTCGGTGCGCGCGGAGAGCAGCCACGGCGTGAACGGCACGTCCGGCTCGTCGGCCGGCGGCGCCGGGTCGGCCTGCTCCAGCACGACGTGCGCGTTGGTGCCGCTGATGCCGAAGGACGACACGGCGGCACGCACCGGGCGGTCGGCGGCGGCGAGCGGCGTGGCGTCCGAGGCGACGCGGACCGCGCCGGCGGACCAGTCCACGTGCGGCGAGGGCTCGTCGACGTGCAGGGTCGGCGGGAGCACGCCGTGGCGCAGCGCCAGCACCACCTTCATGATGCCGGCCACCCCGGCCGCGGCCTGCGTGTGCCCGAGGTTCGACTTGACCGAGCCCAGCAGCACCGGCGCGGCCCGCTCCTGCCCGTACGTGGCGAGGACGGCCTGCGCCTCGATCGGGTCGCCCAGGGTGGTGCCGGTGCCGTGCGCCTCGACCACGTCGACGTCGGACGGGGACAGCCGCGCGTCCGCCAGGGCGGCCCTGATGACCCGCTGCTGCGACGGCCCGTTGGGGGCGGTGAGCCCGTTGGACGCGCCGTCGGAGTTGACGGCGGAGCCGCGTACGACGGCCAGCACGGGGTGCCCGTGGCGGCGGGCGTCGGAGAGCCGCTCGACCACCAGCACCCCGACGCCCTCGGAGAGCGACGTGCCGTCGGCCGCCCCCGCGAACGACTTGCACCGCCCGTCGGGGGCCAGGTTGCGCTGCCGGGAGAACTCCAGGAAGGTGCCCGGCGTCGACATCACCGACACGCCACCGGCGAGCGCGAGGGAGCACTCCCCGTTGCGCAGCGCGGAGACGGCGAGGTGCAGGGCGACCAGCGACGACGAACAGGCGGTGTCGACGGTCATCGCCGGGCCCTCCAGCCCGAGCGTGTACGAGATCCGCCCGGAGATCACGCCGCCGGAGTTGCCGGTGGAGAGGAACCCGTCGACGGACTCGGCGGAGCGGCTGAGCACGGTGCCGTAGTCGTTGTACATGACGCCCGCGTACACGCCGGTGCGGCTGCCGCGCAGCGTGGTCGGGTCGATGCCGGCCCGTTCCAGCGCCTCCCACGAGGTCTCCAGCAGCAGCCGCTGCTGCGGGTCCATCGCCAGCGCCTCGCGCGGGGAGATGCCGAAGAAGCCGGGGTCGAAGTGGGCCGCGTCGTAGAGGAAGCCCCCCTGGTCGACGTAGCTGGTGCCCGGGTTGTCCGGGTCGGGGTCGATCAGCGCGTCGAGGTTCCATCCCCGGTCGGTCGGGAACGGCCCGATCGCGTCGCCGCCGCCGACCAGCAGCCGCCACAGGTCCTCCGGCGTGCGCACCTCACCGGGGAACCGGCAGGCCATGCCGACGATGGCGACGGGCTCGTGGTCGTGCCGGGCCGCGGCGACGTCCGCCGTCGCGGTCCGCCCGCCGGCGAGCTGCTCCACCAGGTGGCCGGCCAGCGCCTCCGGCGTCGGGTAGTCGAACACCAGCGTCGCCGGCAGCCGCAGCCCGGTCGCCACGCCGAGCTGGTTGCGCAGGTCGAGCGCGGTGAGCGAGTCGAAGCCGAGCTCCTTGAAGGGGCGGCCCGCCGGCAGCCGGTCCGCCCGGGCGTAGCCGAGCACGGACGCGACCCGGGTGAGCACCGCCTCCAGCACGACCTCGGACCAGCGCTCGGTGGGCACCTCGGCCAGCCGCTGGGCCAGGGAGGAGCCGCCCACCGCCCGGCGGGCCGGGGCGCGGACCAGGCCGCGCAGCAGCTCCGGCGGCTCGCGGTCGTCCCGGCCGAACGCGGCGAGGTCGACCGGCACCGGCGCCAGCAGCGCGTCGGCCGACCGGACGGCGGCGTCGAACAGGGCCAGGCCGTCCTTGCTGGACAGCTCGCTCATGCCGCTGCGGGCCATCCGGCTCAGCTGCGCGCCGCCCACGTCGGCGGTCATCTCGCTGCGTTCGGCCCACAGCCCCCAGGCGAGCGAGTGGGCGGGCAGCCCCGCGGCCCGGCGCCGCACCGCGAGCGCGTCGAGCACCGCGTTCGCGGCGGCGTAGCCGCCCTGTCCGGGGCTGCCGAAGACGCCGGCGGCCGAGGAGAACAGCACGAAGGCGCTGACGTCCCCGGCCAGCTCGTGCAGGTGCCAGGCCGCGTCGACCTTGGGGCGCAGCACCTCGGCGAGCCGGTCGGGGGTGAGCGTGGCGATGGTGGCGTCGGCCATCACGCCCGCGGTGTGCACGACGCCGGTCACCGGGTGGGCCGCGAGCAGCGCCGCGACCTGGTCCCGGTCCGCGACGTCGCACGCCAGCACCGTCACGGTCGCGCCCAGTTCGGCGAGTTCGTCGCGCAGCGCGACCGCGCCGGCGGCGGCGAGGCCGCGGCGGCTGGTCAGCACGAGGTCACGTACGCCGTGCTCGGTGACCAGGTGGCGGGCCACCAGCCCGCCCAGCGTGCCGGTGCCGCCGGTGACGAGCACGGTGCTGTCCGGACCGAACACCGCCGGGCCGGCGACGTCCTGCTCGGGCACCCGGGCCAGGCGGGGCGCGCTCACCGCGCCGTCGCGGACGGCGAGCACCGGCTCCCCGGTCGCCAGCGCCGCCGCCACCAGCCCGTCGGCGGTGTGGTCGGCCTCCAGCAGGACGATCCGCCCCGGGTTCTCCGCCTGCGCGGAGCGGACCAGGCCGTGCACCGCCGCGCCGGCGAGGTCGTCCGGGCGGGTCACCACGACGAGCCGGGTCTCGGCCTGGCGCGTATCGGCGAGCCACTCCTGGAGCGTGGTCAGCGCGTACGCCGCGAGGTCGGGCACCGCGGAGATGCCGGGCGCGTCGGAGAAGCACGGCAGGAACAGCGTGTCGGCGGCGGCGTCGGCCAGCGCCACCGGCGGCGCGTCGAAGACCGCCGTGTCGCCCAGCGTCTGCCAGGTGCCGCGCTCGGCCCGGCCGACGGTCAGCGGCGCGTGCTCCAGCCGGAACAGCGACTCGACGAAGCCGCTGCGGCCCCTGAGCGCCTGCGGGGCCACCGTGCGTACGGTCAGCGCCGCCACGGAGGCGACCGGGGCGCCCGTGTGGTCCGCGAGGAGCAGGGCCGCGCTGTCCGCCCCCGTCCTGGTGAGCCGGACCCGCAGGCTCGTCGCGCCGGTCCCGTGCAGCGTCACGCCGTTCCACGAGAAGGGCAGCTTCGCCGCGCCGTCGCCGACGTCCGCGGCGAGGGCGTGCAGGGCGACGTCGAACAGCGCCGGGTGCAGGCCGAACCCGTCCACGTCGACGCCCTGCGGCAGGGCCACCTCGGCGTACGTCTCGTCGCCCCGCCGCCACGCGGCCCGCAGGCCCTGGAACAGCGGGCCGTACCGGAGGCCGAGCCCGGCCAGCCGGTCGTACAGGTCGCCGACGTCGACGGTCAGCGCGTCGGCGGGCGGCCACTCGGTGAGGCTCTCCCCCTCCGCCGTGGCGGGGGCGAGGACGCCGGTGGCGTGCCGGGTCCACATGCCGATCTTCGCCTCGGTGTCGGTCTGCCCGTAGACGCCGAGCGCGCGGCGGCCGTGCTCGTCCGGTGCCTCCACGGTGAGCCGCAGCGCCACCCCGCCGTGCGCGGGGACGACGAGCGGGGTGGTGATGACGAGTTCCTCGACGGCCGGGCAGCCGACCTCGTCGCCGGCGCGGACGGCGAGTTCGACCAGCCCCGTGCCGGGTAGCAGGACGGTGTCCAGCACGGCGTGGTCGGCCAGCCACGGGTGCGTCTCCAGGCTGATCCGGCCGGCGAGCACGACGAGGTCCCGTTCCGGGACGGTGAGCGCCGCACCGAGCAGCGGGTGGCCGACGACGTCGATGCCGAGGCCGCGCGCGTCCACGGCGGACGCCGCCGCCTGCTGCCAGTACCGCTGGTGCTGGAACGCGTACGTCGGCAGCGGGGCCGGGACGCCGCGGGTGTGCCGGGACCAGTCGACGGCGACCCCGCGCACGTACGCCTCGCCGAGCGAGAGCAGGAAGCGCGACAGCCCGCCCTCGTCCCGCCGCAGCGACGCGACGAGCGCGGCCGGGGCGTCGGCGCGGTCCAGGATCTCGCGCACCCCCATGCCGAGCACGGGGTGTGGGCTGATCTCCACGAGGACGTCGTGCCCGTCGGCGAGCAGGCGGTCGATCGCCTCCTCGAACCGGACCGTGCCGCGCAGGTTCGCGTACCAGTACCCGGCGTCGAGGGTGGCGGTGTCGACGACCTCGCCGGTGAGCGTGGAGTACAGCGGCACGTCGGCGCTTCGCGGCCGGACGTCGGCGAGGACGTGCAGCAGCTCGTCCCGGATGGCCTCGACCTGCGCGGAGTGCGAGGCGTAGTCCACCGGGATCATCCGCATCCGGACGCCGTCGGCCTCGCACGCGGTCAGCAGCTCGGCGAGGGCGTCGGGCTCGCCGGACACGACGGTGGCGGCGGGCCCGTTGACCGCCGCGACCGAGATCCGGTCGCCCCACCGGGTCAGGCGCGCCTCCACGTCCGCCCGCGGCGCCGCCACCGAGGCCATGCCGCCGCGTCCGGCCAGTCCGGCGGCGATCGCCCGGCTGCGCAGCGCGACCACCCGGGCACCGTCGTCGAGGGTGAGCGCGCCGGCGACGACGGCGGCGGCGATCTCGCCCTGCGAATGCCCCACCACGGCGGCGGGCTCGACGCCGTACGACCGCCACAGCGCCGCGAGCGACACCATCACGGCGAACAACACGGGCTGCACCACGTCCACCCGGTCGAGCGACGGCGCGCCGGGCACGCCCCGGACGACGTCGAGCAGCGACCAGTCGGTGAACGCGTCGACGGCCCGGGCGCACTCGTCCATCCGGTCCGCGAACACCTCGGCGGTGTCCATCAGCTCCACGGCCATGCCCGCCCACTGCGAGCCCTGGCCGGGGAACATGAAGACGACCCGGGGCACGTCGCCAAGCGCGGCGCCGGTGGCGACGGTCGGCGCGGGTTCGTCCGCCGCGACGGCGGCCAGGCCGGCCCGCAGCTCGGCGGGGTCCGTGCCGACCACGACCGCCCGGTGCTCGAACCGGGCCCGCGTCGCCAGGGCGGCGGCGACGTCGGCCGGGGCGGCGGGGTGCAGGTCGAGGTGGGCCGCCAGCCGGGCGGCCTGGTCGCGCCGGGCGTCGGGCGTACGGCCGGAGAGCACCCAGGGCACCGGCCCGGTCGCCACCTCGGCGGGCGGCGCGGTCTCCTGTGCGGGCGGCTCCTCCAGGATCACGTGGGCGTTGGTGCCGCTCACGCCGAACGACGAGACGCCGGCGCGGGCCGGCTCGCCGCTTGCGGGCCAGGCGACCGCCTCGGTCAGCAGGTCGACCGAGCCCTCGGTCCAGTCGACCTGGTCGCTCGGGGCGTCCACGTGCAGCGTCTTCGGCAGCAGCCGGTGCCGCATGGCGAGCACCATCTTGATGATGCCGCCAACGCCGGCGGCGGCCTGGGTGTGGCCGATGTTGGACTTGATCGAGCCGAGCCAGAGCGGGCGGTCCCGGTCCTGGCCGTAGGTGGCGAGGATGGCCTGCGCCTCGATGGGGTCGCCCAGGGTGGTGCCGGTGCCGTGCGCCTCGACCACGTCGATCTGGTTGGCCGACAGCCGCGCGTTGGCGAGCGCCGCCTGGATGACCCGCTGCTGCGCCGGCCCGTTCGGGGCGGTCAGGCCGTTGGAGGCGCCGTCCTGGTTGACCGCCGTCCCGCGGACGACGGCGAGCACCGGATGCCCGTTGCGCCGGGCGTCGGAGAGCCGCTCCACGATCAGCATGCCGACGCCCTCGGCGAAGCCGGTGCCGTCGGCGGCGGCGGCGAAGGACTTGCACCGGCCGTCCGGCGACAGCCCGCGCTGCTTGGAGAACGCGACGTACGTCTCCGGGGTCGCCATCACGGTGACGCCGCCGGCCAGCGCGAGCGAGCACTCGCCGTTGCGCAGCGCCTGCACGGCCAGGTGCAGGGCGACCAGCGACGACGAGCACGCCGTGTCGACGGTGACGGCGGGCCCCTCCAGGCCGAACGTGTACGCCACCCGGCCGGAGGCGATCGCGCCGGTGGCGTTGTTCTCCGGGTAGTCGTGGTACATCATGCCGGCGAAGACGCCCGTGTCGCTGCCGCGCAGCCCCGTCGGGTCGATGCCGGCGTTCTCGAGGGCCTCCCACGAGGTCTCCAGCAGCAGCCGCTGCTGCGGGTCCATCGTCAGCGCCTCGCGCGGGCTGATGCCGAAGAACTCCGGGTCGAACTGGGCCGCGTCGTGCAGGAAGCCCCCCTCGCGGGTGTACGACCGGCCCGGCGTGCCGGGGGTGGGGTCGTAGAGCTCGGCGACGTTCCAGCCGCGGTCGGTGGGGAAGCCGGTGATCCCGTCCCCGCCGGCGGCGACCAGGTCCCACAGGTCGTCCGGGTTGCGCACCCCGCCCGGGTAGCGGCAGGCCATGCCGACGATGGCGATCGGCTCGCGCAGCGTCGAGTTGAGCTTGCGGTTCTGCTCCCGCAGCCACTCGTTCTCCTTGAGCGAGGCCCGCAGCGCGGTGACGAGCTTCTCCTCCGAGTTGGCCATGTGGTCAGCTCCCCGCTTCCGTCGTCGCTTCACCGAGATCGGCGAGCGCCATGCTGATCAGTGCGTCGGCGTCCATGTCGTCGATGGATCCGGTGGGTGCGTCGACCGGCTCGTCGGCGGCGACCCGGACGCCGCCCAGTTCGAGCAGGCTGTCCATCAGGCCGGCGTCCCGCAGCCGGCTGAGGGGGATGGCGAGCAGGATGCGGCGGACCTCGTCCTCCGGCAGCCCGCCGTCGGTGCCGGTGTCCGGGACGAGCCGCTCGTACAGCAGCTCGGCGACCGCGCGGGTGTTCGGCCGGTCGAAGGTGAGGGTGGCGGGCAGCCGCAGGCCGGTCGCGGCGTTGAGCTGGTTGCGCAGCTCCAGCGCGGCGAGTGAGTCGAAGCCCAGCTCGGTGAAGGCGCGACCGGGGTCGACGGCGTCGGGGTCGCGGTGCCCGAGCACCGTCGCGACGTTCGTGCGGACCAGGCCCAGCAGCAGGTCCGCGCACTCCGGCCCGGTCATGCCGGCCAGGCGCGCGGCCAGGCCGTCGCCGGTGGACGCCGCCCGCCGGGTCCGGGGGCGGACCAGGCCGCGGTAGAGCGGACCGTCGACCACGCCGAGGTCGAGCCCGATGGGTACGAGGACCGGCGCGGCGCAGGTGAGCGCGACGTCGAGGAGGCGCAGGGCCTCGTCGACCGGCAGGGCCCGCACGCCCGCCTGGGCCAGCCGCTTGCGCTCCGCGCCGGTCAGCTCGCCCGCCATCCCCCCTTCCCACATGCCCCACGCCAGGGACTGCCCGCTGAGGCCGGCCGCGCGGCGGCGCACCACCAGGGCGTCCAGGAACGCGTTCGCCGCGGAGTACGCCGCCTGGCCCGCGTTGCCGAACACGCCGGCCGCCGAGGAGAACACCACGAACGCCGACAGCCCCGCGTCGGCCGTCAACTCGTGCAGGTGCCAGGCCGCGTCCACCTTCGGCGCCAACACCCGGTCCAGCCGCTCCGGCGACAACGACGCCAGCAGACCGTCGTCCACCACGCCGGCGACGTGCACGACCGCCGACAGGTCACGGCCGGCGACCAGCGCGGCCACCGCGTCCCGGTCGGCCACGTCGCAGGCCGCCCACCGCACCGACGCGCCCGACGACGCCAGCTCGGCCGCCAGCTCGTCGGCGCCCGGCGCGGCGGCGCCCCGGCGGGACACCAGCAGCAGGTCGCGCACCCCGTGCACCGCCACCAGGTGCCGGGCCACCACCGCGCCCAACGCGCCGGACGCGCCGGAGATGAGCACCGTGCCGGTGCCGAAGTCGGTGGTGACCGGTTCGTCGGCGCGGACGCGGGCCAGCCGGGCGGCGTGCGGGACGCCGTCGCGGACCACGAGCTGGGGCTCGTCGTCGGCCAGCACCACGTCGCCGTCGACGAGGACGACGCGGTCGGGGTGCTCGGCCTGGACCGAGCGGACGAAGCCCCACACGGCGGCGCCCGCGAGGTCGGTGACGTCCTCGCCGGGCAGGGCCACCGCGCCCCGCGTCCGCACGACGATCCGGTCGCCGGTGGGTTCGGCCAGCCACGACCCGAGTTCGTCGAGTACGCGGTGCAGGACGGCGCGGACGCCGGCCGGGGTGTCCGCCGGGGCGGGGTCGAGCGGGAACGTGGTCGTGTCGAGCACCCGCACGTCCCCGTCCCGCCCGGCGGCGGCCGGCACGGGGGTCCAGGTCAGCTCGTACAGCGAGTCGTGCTGCGTCGGTCGGGCGTCGAGCGCGCCGACCGGCCGGGTCTCCAGCCTGCCCACCGACACCACGGGGGCGCCCGTGCCGTCGGTCGCGGTGATCGTCCAGCCGGACTCGGCCGGCGCGATCCGGACCCGCAGGGCGGTGGCGTTCGTGGCGTGCAGCACCACCTGCTGCCACGAGAAGGGGAGCACGGTGTTCCCCGTACCGGCCTGGTCGGCCAGCAGCGGGGCGTGCAGCGCCGCGTCCAGCAGGGCCGGGTGCAGCGCGAACCGCTCGTCCGTCTCCGGGAGGGTGACCTCGGCGAACAGTTCGTCGCCGCGTTCCCACACCGCCGTGACGCCACGGAACGCCCGCCCGTACTCGTAGCCGGAGTCGGCGAGCCGGTCGTAGCCGTCGGTCAGGTCGACCGGCCGGGCGTGCGCGGGGGGCCACTCGGCCACGGTCTCCGGCGCGGTGACCGGGTCCGCGGCGACCACGCCGGTGGCGTGCGCCGTCCAGGTCTCGGTGCGCTCGCCACGCGAGTGGATCTCGACGGTGCGGCGGCCCTGTTCGTCCGGCTCGCCGACGCGCAGCCGCAGCTGCACCGCGCCCTCGGTGGGCAGGACCAGCGGGGCGATCGTGGTCAGCTCCTCCACCACCGGGCAGCCGACCGCGTCGGCGGCGTGGACCGCGAGTTCGACGAGCGCCGCGCCGGGCACGAGCACGGCGCCCGCGACGACGTGGTCGGCTAGCCACGGATGGGTGCCGGTCGACAACCGGCCGGTGTAGACGACGCCGTCGAAGTCGGGCAGCGCGACGGCCGCCCCGAGCAGGGGGTGCTCGGTGTCGGCGAGCCCGAGGCGGCTCGCCGCCCCCGTCGCGGTCGCGTTCTCCGTCCAGTACCGCTGGCGTTCGAAGGGGTAGGTGGGCAGGTCGGTGGTCCGGGCCCCGGCGAAGAACGTGGGCCAGTCGACCGAAACGCCGCTGGTGTGCAGGGCGGCGACGGCCTTGGTGAGGGTGTGGGTTTCGGGTTGTCCGCGGCGGGTGGTGGCGATGGCGGTGGTGGTGTCGGTGGTG
>NZ_JBPQTK010000157.1:0-11752 GCF_051386315.1 Micromonospora sp. URMC 107 | reverse complement strand
GGGTGGGGGTCAGCGGGGGGTGAGTTCCTTGGCCAGGAGTTCGGCTATCTGGGCCGTGTTGAGGGCGGCGCCCTTGCGGAGGTTGTCGCCGGTGACGAAGAAGTCCAGCGCGCGGGGGTCGTCGACGGCGCGGCGGATCCGGCCCACCCATGAGGGGTCGGTGCCGACCGCGTCGATGGGCATCGGGAACTCGCCCGCGGCAGGGTCGTCGACCAGGATCACCCCCGGCGCGTTCCGCAGCACCTCGCGGGCGCCCTCGGCGTCCACCTCCGTGGCGAAGACCGCGTGCACCGCGACGGAGTGGCCGGTCACCACCGGAACCCGTACGCAGGTGGCGGAGACCTTCAGGTCGGGCAGCCCGAGGATCTTGCGCGACTCGTTGCGCAGCTTCATCTCCTCGGACGACCATCCCGCGTCGGCCAGGGAGCCCGCCCAGGGCACCACGTTCAGCGCCAGCGGCGCGGGGAACGGACCCACGTCGTCGCCGACCGCCTGGCGTACGTCGCCGGGGCGGGAGCCGAGCACCCGGTCCCCCGCGATCTTGGTCAGCTGGGCGTGCAGGGTGTCCACGCCGCTCTGGCCGGCGCCGGAGGCCGCCTGGTAGGAGGCGAGCACCAGTTCGCGCAGCCCGTACTCGCGGTGCAGCGGGGCGATCGCGATGATCATCGCCAGGGTGGTGCAGTTGGCGTTGGCGATGATGCCCTTCGGCCGGTTGCGTACCTGCTCGGGGTTGATCTCCGGCACCACCAGCGGGACGTCGCGGTCCATCCGGAAGGCGCCGGAGTTGTCCACCGCGACGGCCCCGCGGCCGACCGCGATCGGCGCCCACCGCGCGGAGACCTCGTCCGGGACGTCGAACATCGCCACGTCGACGCCGTCGAACGCCTCCGGGGTCAGCGCCTGGACGGTCAGCTCCTCACCCCGGCAGCGCAGCCGCCGCCCGACCGAGCGCTCGGAGGCGAGCAGCCGGATCTCGCCCCAGACGTTCTTCCGACCGCTGAGCAGCTCGCACATCACCGTGCCGACGGCACCGGTCGCCCCGACCACGGCCAGGGTGGGCAGCGGCGACACGGTGGCTACCGTCCCGTCCCCGCGTAGACGACGGCCTCGGTGTCGCCGCCGAGGTCGAAGGCCTCGTGGATGGCGCGCACGGCGGCGTCCAGGTCGGTGTCGCGGCAGACCACGGAGACCCGGATCTCCGAGGTGGAGATCATCTCGATGTTCACCCCCGCCGCGCCGAGGGCGGCGAAGAAGCCGGCCGCGACGCCGGGGTGCGAGCGCATGCCGGCCCCGATCAGCGAGACCTTGCCGACGTGGTCGTCGTAGAGCAGGCCCTTGAACTTGACCGACTCCTGGATCTTGCTGAGGGCGGCCATGGCCGTCGGGCCGTCGGCCTTGGGCAGCGTGAAGGAGATGTCCGTGCGGCCCGTGCCCTCGGTGGACACGTTCTGCACGATCATGTCGAGGTTGATCTCGGCGCCGGCCACGGTGTCGAAGATCCGCGCGGCGGCGCCCGGCTCGTCGGGCACCCCCACGATCGTGATCTTGGCTTCGCTGCGGTCGTGGGCGACCCCGGTGATCAGTGCTTGCTCCACAGGAAGGTCCTCCATCGATCCGGTGACCATCGTGCCGGTGTTGGTCGAGTATGACGAACGGACGTGGATCGGCAAGCCCGCCCGGCGGGCGTACTCCACGCTGCGCAGGTGCAGGATCTTGGCGCCGCAGGCGGCCAGCTCCAGCATCTCCTCGTAGGTGATCTGGGTGATGTGCCGCGCGTTCGGGACGATCCGCGGGTCGGCGCTGAAGACGCCGTCCACGTCGGTGTAGATCTCGCAGACGTCCGCGTGCAGCGCGGCGGCGAGCGCCACGGCAGTGGTGTCGGAGCCGCCCCGGCCCAGCGTGGTGACGTCCTTGGTGTCCTGCGAGACGCCCTGGAAACCGGCGACGATGACCACCGCGCCCTCGTCGAGCGCGCCCTTGAGCCGGCCCGGCGTGACGTCGATGATCCGCGCCCGGCCGTGCACCGACGTGGTGATCACGCCCGCCTGGGAACCGGTGAACGAGCGGGCCTCGTACCCCAGGTTGTGGATGGCCATGGCGAGCAGCGCCATGGAGATCCGCTCCCCGGCGGTGAGCAGCATGTCCAGCTCGCGGCCCGGCGGCAGCGGGCTGACCTGGTTGGCCAGGTCGAGCAGCTCGTCTGTCGTGTCCCCCATGGCGGAGACCACCACGACGACGTCGTCGCCGGCCTTGCGGGCGGCGACGATGCGCTCGGCCACCCGCTTGATCCGCTCCGCGTTGGCGACGGAGGACCCGCCGTACTTCTGCACCACGAGTGCCACGACGGTGCACTCCCTCCCAGCGACGACCCTGAGCGTGCCGACGCCGCCGGATCTCTACCGGCGGCGCGCGTCAGACGCACCCAGGGTATCGGTCGGCCGACCCGGGCGGGTCGGGTGATCCCACGATCCGGCCCGGCCGCGCGGGGCGGGGTGACCCGCGACACGCCGGGGCGCTGCGCGCGGCAGGGCCCACGCGCGCCGTTTCCGGGCCGCAGAATGGCCCCGTGCACGCCCATCCCCGCCCGGCCGGCCCTACCGCGAAGCCCGCGCGTCGGGCCCGCCGCCTCGCCGGCCCGCTCGCGCTCGCCCTGCCCGCGCTCCTCGTCGCCTGCACCGCCGACCGGCCGGTCGCCCGGCCCACCCCCACCTCGACACCGGCACCGGCGGGGCTGGACGCGGCGCGCGACGAGCTGGCCGCGCTGGCGGCCGCCGCGCAGGACCGGCACCTGATCGCCAGCTACACGCTGCGCGCCCCCGGGTCCCCGGACCGGACGGTCCTGGTGACCAGCGCGAACGACGGCAGCTGGCGGGTCGACGTGCCGGGCGGCGCGCTCGGCGGGACCGCCGACGTCTCGTTCGCCGCCACCGCCGACGGGCTGTTCCAGTGCGCCCTGCCGTCCGCCGCCCGGCCCGAGCCGGCGGCCTGCGTACGCCTCGGCGACCCGGACGAGGCCGTGCCGCGGCGGCTCGATCCCCGGGTGCAGCACCCGTTCACCGACTGGCTGGACGTGCTGACCGACCGGCGGGCCCCGCTCGCCGTCTCGCCCGCCCAGCCGCCGCCCGGCGCGTCCGGCGCCTGCTACTCGGTCGAGACCACCTCGGCGTCGATCAACGCGCCGCTCGACGTGGGGATCTACTGCTACGGCCCCGACGGCACGCCCACGGCGGTGCGTACCGCGTTCGGCACGCTGATCCTCGCCGGGACGCCCGCGCCGGCCCCGGCCACCGTGCAGTTGGCCGGCCCGGTGGTCGACGCCGAGCCGCTGGGCACGGCGACGCCGGAGCCGACCGCGGAGCCGACCGTGAGCCCGAGCGCGGGAACGTTCTGACCACGGGTGACGTTACGGGTGCCGTTCGCCACATTCGGACATCCCACCCTTAACTACTGAATCGCCCTTACGGGACACTCGCCCCATGGCCGACCTCACCCCGCTGCTCGCGTTCCGCTGGAGCCCCCGGTCCTTCGACCCGGTGGCGGAGCTGTCCCGCCAGGACGCGTCCGCGCTGCTGGAGGCGGCCCGCTGGGCGCCCTCGGCCGGCAACGCCCAACCGTGGCGGTTCGCGCTCGGGCACCGCGACGACGAGACGTTCAAGCGGATCCTGGTCAACCTGCCGGAAGCCGACCAGCGGTGGGCCCAGCGCGCCTCCGCGCTGCTGCTGTGCGCCCACCGCACGGGCTCCGCCGGGCACGCGTACGACCTGGGCCAGGCGGTCGCCCACCTCACCGTGCAGGCCACGGCGCTCGGCCTGCACGTACGCCAGCTGCGCGACCTCGACCACGCCGGCCTGGCCGCCGACCTCGACCTGCCGGCGGGCGTACGGCCGCACGCGGTGGCAGCCGTCGGGCAGCTCGGCGACCCGCTCAGCCTCCCCGCCGACCTGCTCCGCTCGGAGACCGGCCTGCGCCGCCGCCTCCCCCTGGCCGACCTGCTGCTGACCTGAGGGCCGCCGCTCCGAGGAACGCCTCAGGGCAGTTGCCGGCGGGCAATACCGTGAGCGTCGTCACGCGGTCCCTCGACGGCGACTTCGGAGTGCCATGGACGCCAACACGATCACCGCCATCTGCGCCACCGGCATCGCCGTGGCCTCGCTCGCCGTCTCCGTCACCGAGACGACCGCCTCCCGCAGGCACAACCGCCAGTCGGTCCGGCCGCTGCTGCAGTTCGAGTACCGCAGGCTGGACGGTGGCGAGACGGGGGTCCGTCTCTCGAACCACGGCCTGGGCCCGGCCATCGTCACGGGCACCACACTCACGCTCGACGGCGCCGTCCTCGGCCCGTGGGAGGAACCCGAGCTCTCCCTGCTGCGCCGGCCCCTGCCGATCCGGCCGCGGGTCCGCGCGCTGAGCGAGGGAAAGATCCTGCCCGCCGGTTTCAGCGACTTCCTGCTCTACCTCCCCGACTATCGCGCCGAGGCCGACGCCTGGTTCTGGGACCTGATCAGGCGGCGGATGCGGATCGAGGTCCGCTACGAGTCGCTCTACGGACGCGACGAGCAGCGGGCCGTGTCGGCCCTGCCGTACAGCGGCGAGAAGCCCCGTCCGAGCGCCCCGGCGGGGCCTCGGGAACAGTGAATCCGGTCCCATAGTCCGGACCGGCCTTCCCGCACCCCGGCCGGCCACGTAGGGTTACCTGGTCATGTGGCAGGCGTACCTCCTCCTTGGTCGCCGCGACGAGGCCTGAAGGCCGGCACCTCGTCGCGGAGTCGAACCGCGCCGTCCAGCACATCCGAACTTCCCATCGGCAAACCCCGGGCACCGTCGCCCGGCACCTGGCCGACACCTTCCGATTGCTGACGCCACATGTTCCAGGGAGCACTCCGTCATGGCTCAACCCGTCACCGACGCTGAGACCGATCCGATCGCCCGGCAGCGCCCCAGCCGGATGCCGTACCACCGCTACCAGCCGTACCAGCAGCAGTTCCGGATCGACCTGCCCGACCGCGGCTGGCCGACCCGGCACGTCGAGGTCGCGCCGCGCTGGTGCGCGGTGGACCTGCGCGACGGCAACCAGGCGCTGATCGACCCGATGTCGCCGGAGCGCAAGCGCCGGATGTTCCAGCTGCTGGTGCAGATGGGCTACAAGGAGATCGAGGTCGGCTTCCCCTCTGCCAGCCAGACGGACTACGACTTCGTGCGGCAGCTCATCGAGCAGGACCTGATCCCGGAGGACGTCACGATCCAGGTGCTCACCCAGTGCCGGGAGCACCTGATCGACCGGACCTTCGAGTCGCTGCGCGGCGCGCGACGGGCGATCGTGCACTTCTACAACTCGACCTCCACGCTCCAGCGGCGGGTGGTCTTCGGGCTGGACCGCGACGGCATCGCCGACATCGCCACCCAGGGCGCGCGGCTCTGCCGCAAGTACGCGGAGATCCACACCCCGGACACGGACATCCACTACGAGTACTCGCCCGAGTCCTACACGGGCACGGAGCTGGAGTACGCGCGGGAGGTCTGCGCCAAGGTCATCGAGGTGGTCGACCCGACCCCGGACCGCAAGCTGATCGTCAACCTGCCGGCCACCGTCGAGATGGCCATGCCGAACGTCTACGCCGACTCGATCGAGTGGATGCACCGGCACCTGCCCCGCCGCGACAGCCTGGTGCTGAGCCTGCACCCGCACAACGACCGGGGCACCGGCGTCGCCGCCGCCGAGCTGGGGCTGCTGGCCGGCGCGGACCGGGTCGAGGGCTGCCTGTTCGGCAACGGCGAGCGCACCGGCAACGTCGACCTGGTGACGCTGGGGCTGAACCTCTTCTCCCAGGGCGTCGACCCGATGATCGACTTCTCGAACATCGACGAGGTGCGGCGCGCCGTCGAGTACTGCAACCAGCTCCCGGTGCACGAGCGCCACCCGTACGCGGGCGACCTGGTCTACACCGCCTTCTCCGGCTCCCACCAGGACGCGATCAAGAAGGGCTTCGACGCGCTCGCCAAGGACGCGGCGGCGGCCGGGGTGCCCATCGACCAGCACACCTGGGCGGTGCCCTACCTGCCGATCGACCCGAAGGACCTGGGCCGCACCTACGAGGCGGTCATCCGCGTCAACTCGCAGTCCGGCAAGGGCGGCGTCGCGTACATCATGAAGAGCGAGCACCAGCTCGACCTGCCGCGCCGGCTCCAGATCGAGTTCTCCGGCGTGGTCCAGCAGGTGACCGACCACGACGGCGGCGAGGTCGACCCGGGCACGATGTGGGAGATCTTCGCCGGGCACTACCTGCTCGACCACCAGGTCGACCCGGCGCTCACCCTGGACGGGTACGCCATCGGCACCGCCGAGGGCAAGGTCGAGATCGAGGCCCGCGTCGGCCTGGGCGGGGAGCCCCGCTCGCTGACCGCGGTCGGCAACGGCCCGATCGACGCGTACGTCAACGCGCTCCAGTCGGTGGGCGTGGCGGTACGGGTGCTCGACTACCACGAGCACGCGCTCTCCTCCGGCGGGGACGCGCAGGCCGCCGCCTACGTGGAGTGCGAGGTCGACGGCCGTACGGTCTGGGGCGTCGGCACCGATGCCAACATCGTCACCGCCTCCGTGAAGGCCGTGACGAGCGCCGTCAACCGCGCCCGCGCCTGACGGGCCGGGAAGGGCACCCCGTTCAGGCAGGGTGCCCTTCCCGGCGCCGGGGTGGGCGGTGGATGAGCAGGGCCGCCATCGCCGCCCCGGCCAGCAGCAGGCCGGCACACCAGAGCATCGCGCCCCGGTACGCGGCGGTCAGCGCGGCCGGCTGCGCGTAGCCGGAGCCGGAGAGCCCGACCAGCAGCGGGAGCGCGGCCACTGCCAGCAGGCCGCCGGCGCGCGACGCGGCGTTGTTGAAGCCGCTCGCCACGCCGGCGAACCGGTCGTCGACCGCGGCCAGCACGGAGGCGGTCAGCGGAGCCACCACCAGCGTCAGCCCGATCCCGAAGAGCACCACTCCGGGCAGCACGTCCCGCCAGTACGACGCGTCGGGGCCGACGCCGCGCAGCAGCACCAGCCCGGCGGCGGCCACCACCGGCCCGACGGTCAGCGGCAGCCGCGGCCCGATCCGCGCCGACAGCGCGCCGGCCCGGGCCGAGCCGACCAGCAGCAGCACCGTCATCGGCAGCAGCGCGACCCCGGTGAGCAGCGCCGACCAGCCGACCACGTTCTGCAGGTGGACGGCGAGGAAGAACGTGAAGCCGCCGAGCGCCGCGTAGACGAGCACGGTGAAGACGTTCAGCACGGAGAAGAGCCGGCTGTTGAACAGGCCGGTGGGCAGCATCGCGGCGTCCCCCCGGCGCCGCTCGACCAGCACGAAGGCCGCGGCGCCGGCCACGCCCGCCAGCGCGGCGGCGAGCACCGGCACCGAGTCGAAGCCCCGGACGGGGGCGTCGATCAGCGCGTACGTGACGCCGGCCAGGGCGAGCGCGCCGAGCAGCGCGCCGGCCACGTCGAACCGGCGGCGGCGCCCCGACGCCCCGGTGCGGGAGGCAGCCTCGTCCCGGCTCTCCGGCACCCAGCGCAGCGCCGCCAGCAGCACGAGCACGGCCAGCGGCAGGTTGAGGAAGAAGATCCACCGCCAGGAGAGCGCGTCGATCAGCCAGCCGCCGAGGAACGGGCCGAGCGCGGTGGAGACGCCGGACAGCCCCGACCACGCGCCGATCGCGCGGCCCCGGTCGTCCGGGTGGAAGCTGGCCTGGAGCACCGACAGCGAGCCGGGGGTGAGCAGCGCGCCCCCGGCGCCCTGGAGGAACCGGGCCGCGATCAGCCACCCGGTGCCCTGGGCCAGGCCGCAGAGCAACGACGCGAGGGTGAACCAGACCACCCCGAGCAGGAAGACCCGCCGCCGCCCGAAGCGGTCGCCGAGCGCGCCGCCGAGCAGGACGAAGGCGGCGAGCATCAGCAGGTAGCCGTTGACCGTCCACTGGAGACCGGCGACGGTGGCGCCGAGGTCCGCGCCGAGACGGGGCAGCGCCACGTTGACCACGGTGGTGTCCAGGAAGACCATGCCGGAGGCGAGGACGGCCGCGAGCAGGGTGCCCCGCCCGGGGGCGGTGCCCAGCCGGAGCGCGGGGGCGGTTTCGGTCATGGGGTCCAATCTGCCTCGCACGATATGAGAGACGCCACGAATCGCCGAAACCAGGCCCGGGTACTGTGCGGGATCGCCGGGAGCCCCCAAGCTGGAGAGGTGTCGTCTGTGCGTACCAGATCAGGACCGCGCGCCGCGGTGACGGCCGCGCTCGCCGCGGCGCTGGCGCTCGGCGCGGCCGGTTGTGCCGCCGTCGACGAGCCGGACACCCCGCCGAGCAGCGGTGGTGGCGGCAACGCCGCGCAGAAGCTGGCCCAGCTCACCGTGGCCACCGCCGGGTCGATGAAGGGCTACAGCCGGGAGCGCTTCCCGCACTGGCGGGACACCGGCAAGAACTGCGACGTACGCGACAGCGTGCTGAAGCGCGACGGGGAGGACATCCGGCTCTCCGGCTGCAACGTCGTCGACGGCCGCTGGGAGAGCGTGTACGACGACCGCGCCCTCACCGATCCCTCCGACGTGGACATCGACCACATGGTGCCGCTGGCGAACGCGTGGCGTTCGGGCGCCGACGAGTGGGACGACGCGAAGCGCGGCGAGTTCGCCAACGATCTGGACCGGCCGCAGCTCATCGCGGTTTCCGCCTCCTCCAACCGGGCAAAGGGTGACCAGGACCCGTCCCAGTGGAAGCCGGCGAACCGGTCGTTCTGGTGCCAGTACGCCGAGAACTGGGTGACGGTCAAGCACCACTGGCGGCTCACGGTGACCACTGCCGAGAAGGCCGCCCTGACCGACATGCTGGAGGGCTGCACATGGGCGAGCAAGCCGTGACCGGAGCCGGGGCGACGCCCGCCCCGGAGCAGACACCGGACGCCACCGGGGAGGACGCGGCGGCGGCCACCGGCAGCGCGCCGGCCGGGCCGACCACGGCCGGCATGACGGCGGACGGCGCGGCCGGCGCGACGAGCGGGGTGCCGGGGGCCGGCATGGCCGCCGACGCCGAGGGCACGTCGACCGCCGCGCAGGAGCGTACGGCCGACATCGTGCCCGGCCCGGGCGGGGTGATGACCGACGAGGTCGGTGTGGTCACCGGCGAGCTGACCCTGCGCACCGGGTACGCCGACGGTCAGGTCACGCTGACGGTGCAGTACAAGGACGCCGACGAGTGGTACACGGTCACGGGCGGCCGGGTCGCGCTGGCCGACCCGGCCGGGCTGGACGCGGTGCACGGCGTCGCGGTCGCGCTGCTGCACCGCCCCGAGGGCTGATCCCACCGCCCCGAGGGCTGACCCGCAGCGCCCGACGCCCGGACGCGCCCCCGTCGAGGGCCGCGTCCGCGACGCGGATCAGACGTACGAGCCGGGCTCGTTGGGGGCGGAGACGATGTGCGGCTCCTCGCCCTCGCCGACCGGGCGGGTGAGCTGCACGCTGACCTTGTGCGGGCGGAGTTCCCCGCTGGCGATCCGCTCGGCGAAGTGGCAGGCGACCCGGCTGCCGCCGACGTCCCGCAGCGCGGGCCGCTCGTCGGCGCAGCGGGTCGGCTGCGCCCACGGGCAGCGGGTGTGGAACCGGCAGCCCGCCGGCGGGTTGGCGGGCGAGGGCAGGTCGCCGGCGAGCAGGATGCGCTCCCGGCGGTCCTCCACGTCCGGGTCCGGCACGGGCACCGCCGACATCAGGGCCCGCGTGTACGGGTGCATCGGCTCCGTGTAGAGCCGGTCACTCGGCGCCTCCTCGACCAGCGCGCCCAGGTACATCACGCCGACGGTGTCGGAGATGTGCCGGACCACCGCGAGGTCGTGCGCGATCACCAGGTAGGTCAGGCCGAGGGTGTCCTGGAGGTCGTCGAGGAGGTTCACCACCTGGGCCTGGATCGACACGTCGAGCGCGGATACCGGCTCGTCGGCGACGATCAGGTCCGGCCCGAGCACCAGCGCCCGGGCGATGCCGATGCGCTGCCGCTGGCCGCCGGAGAACTCGTGCGGATAGCGGGAGAGCGCCCAGCGGGGCAGGCCGACCTTGTCCAGGGTCTCGCCGATGACCCGCCGCCGCTCGTCCCGGTTGCCGCCGATGCCGTGGGCGTGCAGGCCCTCGGTGAGGATCGACTCGACGTTCTGCCGGGGGTCCAGGCTCGACATCGGGTCCTGGAAGATCATCTGCATCCGGCGGCGCATCGACCGCAGCTTGCCCGACGGCAGCTTCGTCAGCTCGACGCCGTCGAACCGGACCTCGCCGCCCGTGGGCGGGGTGAGCTGGAGCAGCGCCCGGCCCAGCGTGGACTTGCCGCAGCCGGACTCGCCGACCAGGCCGTACGTCTTCCCGCGCGGGATGCTCAGGTCGACGCCGTCGACGGCCTTCACGTGGCCGACCGTCCGGTCGAAGATCACCCCCCGCCGGATCGGGAAGTGCACCTTCAGGTCGCGGACCTCGACGAGGATGTCGCTCTCGGTCACGGCTTCTCCTCCTCGCGCGGTGCGGGCACCGGGCCCGCGGTCGCCTCCGCGGCCGGGGCGGTGGCGGCCGGCACCTCCGCCGGGGCGGTGCTGGTGGCGGCCGGCCGGGGCAGGGTGCCGGGCACCGGCGCCGGGTTGACGCAGCGGTAGCTGCGGCCGTCGTGGGCGAGCACCAGCGCGGGCGGCTCCCCGACGCACTCGTCGACCCGCCGCGTGCAGCGCGGCGCGAAGGCGCAGCCGTCCGGCCAGGGCAGCAGGTCGCGGACCGAGCCGGGAATCGGGTTCAGCCGCTCGCCGCGGCCGGCGTCCAGGCGCGGCACCGAGCCGAGCAGCCCCACGGTGTACGGGTGCCGGGGCTCGCGGAACAGCGGGCGACGGCGGGCCGTCTCCACCACCCGGCCGCCGTAGAGCACGTTGATGGAGTCGCACATGCCGGCGACCACGCCCAGGTCGTGCGTGATCATCACCAGGGCGGTGCCGGACTCCCGGACCAGCTCCTTGAGCAGCTCCAGGATCTGCGCCTGGATGGTGACGTCCAGCGCCGTGGTCGGCTCGTCGGCGATCAGCAGCCGGGGCTTGCAGGCCACCGCCATCGCGATCAGGGCGCGCTGCCGCATGCCGCCCGAGAGCTGGTGCGGGTACTCCTTCAGCCGCCGCTTCGGGTCGGGGATGCCGACCCGGTCCAGCAGGGCCGCCGCCTCCTTCTCAGCCGCCGCGCCCTTCATCCCCCGGTGCCGCGTGAGCACCTCGGTGACCTGCAATCCGATCGGGATCACGGGGTTCAGCGAGGAGAGCGGGTCCTGGAAGATCATCGCCACGTCGCGGCCCCGGATGTCCCGTCGGGACCGGTCGTCGAGCTGGAGCAGGTCCGTGCCGTCGAAGACCGCCTTGCCGCCGACGCGCAGGCCCGGCTGCTTGGGCAGCAGACCCATGATCGCCAGCGAGGTGACGCTCTTGCCGCAGCCGGACTCGCCGACCAGGCCGACCACCTCGCCCGCGTCGACGGAGAAGGAGACCCCGTCGACGGCGTGCACGGTGCGCTGACCGCGCCGGGCGAAGGTGACGGAGAGATCTTCGACATCAAGCAGAGCCATGTCGGGCCCGCCTTTCGTTCGCGGCTGCGGGGCTCGCAAGCTCACTCCTCGCGCTCACCGTGCTGGCCTTTCGTTCGCGACTGCGGGGCTCGCAAGCTCACTCCTCGCGCTCACCGTGCTGGCCTTTCGTTCGCGACTGCGGGGCTCGCAAGCTCAC
>NZ_JBPQTK010000156.1:0-12067 GCF_051386315.1 Micromonospora sp. URMC 107 | reverse complement strand
CACCGGCCGCGCCGTGAAGCCGATCTCCTCGACGGCGGCGATCACCCGCGCCTCGGCGACCCCGGGCGGGACCAGCACCTTCGCCTTCTCGGTGGCGTAGTTGACGGTCGCCTCCACCCCGTCGATCGCGTTGAGGCGCTTCTCGATGCGCGCCGCACAGGCCGCGCACGTCATGCCGCCGATCAGCAGTTCCAGGTGGTTCTCAGCCGTGGCCATGCTCGGTGCCCCCCTCCGTGCCGCCGCCGCTCGTGTCGGCGGGGACAGCGGCTCCGCCGTTGCGCACGGCCTCCTCGTTGCGGGCCTTGGCCGCCGCGAAGGCCTCCTCGGTCAGGCCGTGCGGGGGCGGGTTCGGGCCGTTCACGCGCAGGGTGAAGGCCGCCGTACGCACGACGCCCTGGTGCTGGAAGTCCAGGAACAGCCGGTAGTCGCCGAAGCTGGGCGCGGTGGCGTGGAACAGGATGTCCGGACCGGGGGCGGTCTTCCCGTCGCCCGGCGTGCCGTCGGGGTGGACGTGCAGGTACGCCATGTCGCCGTCGCGCAGCGCGACCAGGTGCCCGAAGGCGCCCAGGTACGGCTCCAGGTCGGTGACCGGCTTGCCGCCCTTCGCGACGCTGAGCGTCAACTTGCCGCTCTTGCCGGGCGTCAGCTCGCCGCCGAGGGTCACCGTGTACCCGTCGACCGTCGCGGTGGTCGAGGGCGCGGGCAGGGCCTCCGGCCGGTAGTCGCCCGACACCGACACGTCGGCCCCGAGCGTCTCGCCGTGGATGCCCCACAGCGGCATGTAGTCGGCGAAGACCCGGTACTCGCCCGCCGCCGCGAAGGTCAGCGGCACCCGCCACACGCCGTCCGCGCCGAGGTTCGGGTGGACGTGCTGGAAGTTCGTCAGGTCGCGCCGCGCCACGATGAGGTGCATCAGCTTCTCGTGCTGCGGCTTGTACTTCAACAGCGGCGTGCCGTCGTGCTGCACGATCTGGAAGGCGAAGGTCTGCTTCGTGCCCGCCCGGACGTTGTCCGTGATCACCTTCAGGTTCATGCTCTCGTGGGAGAGCGTCAGGCCGTACGAGGACTCCTCGGCCACGGCGGCCGGCTTGGCGGCGGGTGCCGGTGCGGGTGCGGCGGTTGGCGGGGGCCCGACCACGCGGCCGACGGTGTAGGCGCTCCCGAGCACCAGCACCAGGGCGAGCGCGAACGCGCCGAGCTTCGTCAAGGTCTTCATTGGTAACCGTCCTGTGTCGACAGGGTTGGCGTGGAAGCGGGCCGGGGGCGGGGAGCCGCCCTCCCGCGATCGGGTCCGTCGTGGGGGTCGGCCGGGCGGCCCGTCACCCGTCCTCGCGGCGCGGGCTGCGGCGTGCGGGGGTCGGCCGGCGGGCTCACCGGTCACCGCCGGGGTCCGGGCCGGGCGCCCGGCCCCAGCGCAGCAGGCACGCCCCGAACGACATCCCCCCGCCGAACCCCAGCAGGAGGACGAGGTCTCCGTCGCGGAGCAGTCCGGCCCGGTTGGCGTGGTCGAGGGTGAGCGGCACCGAGGCGCTGCCGCAGTTCGCGTACTCCTCCACCGTGCGGTGCGTGTGCGCCGCGGTCAGCCCGCACGCGCGCACCAGCTCGTCGAGGAGCAGACCGTTGGGCTGGTGCGGCACGACGTGCGCGACGTCCGCCGCGCCGACGCCCGCCCTGGCCAGCAGCTTGTCCACGAACGGCGGGAGCTCCTGCAGGACGAGCTCGGTGACCCCCCGGCCGTGCATGCGGAAGAAGTGGCCGCCGTCCGCCACGGTCGTCGCGGACGCCGGCAGCCGGCTGCCGCCCGCCGCGACCCGGATCAGGTCACCGGCGTCGCCCCGGCTGGCCAGCTCGTACTCGACGACGCCGCGCCCCGGTGGCGCCGTCCCCACGACGGCCGCGCCGGCGCCGTCGCCGAACAGCACGGCGGTGCGCCGGTCGTCGAAGTCCAGGATGCGCGAGTACACGTCGGCGCCGACCACGAGCGCGTGGGTGCCTGGTCGGTCCGCCACCAGCGACTGCGCCAGCACCAGGGCGTGCACGAATCCCGCGCACACCGCGTTGACGTCGAAGCACGCGGCCCCGTGCGCGCCGAGACGTTCCTGCACCAGGCAGGCCGTCGGCGGCTGCGGATGGTCCGGGGTCGACGTCGACACGATGAGGTAGTCGACGCGGTCGACACCGAGGTCCGCGTCCCGCAGCGCGCGGGCCGCGGCCCGCACCGCGAGGTCCGACGTGGCCTCCTCCGTCGCCGCGAAACGGCGCGAACGAATGGCGGTCTTGCGCACGATCCATTCCGGACTCGCACCCGGCACGCGACGCGCGATTTCCTCGTTCGGCAATGCTCGCGCGGGCACCCAGGATCCGGTGCCCAGAATTCCGACGGATGAGGACACAGCAGCCTCCAGAGAGGAGAGGCATTTCGTGCCTGCAAATTAGCCGAGTCGAACCATCGACCGCAATCATGTGCACCACCGATCGACACGACCCGCCGCACAAATTACCGAGCGATGGCGGAAACGATTTCACGGCGATGGAACGCGCAATTTCCGGGCCGCCCGGGGCCCTGCGCCGACGAACCGGCGCACGGTTCACCCGTGCAGTTCACCCGGGGCGGACGTGACACGCGGGGATGGGATCCGGCGCGTGGCCACCGCCATGCTGACGGCACGACCGACGCGCGGCGAGGCCCCGCGGCGCGGCCGGCGCCCCGGGGGGGTGGGCCGGTGGACGCCGGCGCCACGCCTCGCCGCACCGACCAGGACCGGACGGAGGCCACCCATGACGGCGCAGATGGCCGCGACGCCCCATCCCGTCAGCCGGCCCACCGGATGGCGACCCCGGGACCCGGGGCCGCGGGCGGATCCCCGTCCACACGAACTCATCGTGACCGATACAATGCAGTCCGTGGTGATCGGGATCCAGGAGGCGACCATGTCGATCGTGCCGCCGCCCGGGTCGGCGCATCCGGTCGTGCCGGGTGTGCCGGCAACCGGCACGCGCCACGTCCGCAGCGGGCCGTGGCGCTGATGGTCACCGGGACCCGGCCCGCCGGCCTGACGCAGCCCCCCGCCGCGCCGGCCCACGCCCTGTCGACCCCGGGCATGCGCCGGGCGAGCCTGTGCGTCCTGGCGGGCGCCGCGAGCGGGGTCGCGGCGTGCACACTGCTCGCCGCCCTGGAGATGCGTCGCGAGCCCGATCCGCGCGGGATCGTGCTCGGCGCGGTCGGGGCGCTGCTCCTGGTCGTGGCGCTCGCCGGGGCGCTGTACCGGTCGGTCATGTCGTGGCCGGCGGCGGCGCCGACCGCCCGGTGGCTGCTCGCCGGCTGCGCCACGGCCGCCGTGCTGTCCGTCCCGCTCGTCGGGCCGGCCGGGGGCACCCCCGGGCGCGCCTGGGCGTTCGTGGGGGCCGCGCTCGTCGGGGCCGCGCCGCTGCTGCTGCCGATGCGGTACGCGGCGACCCTGATGGCCGCGACGGTGCTGGTGGCCGCGGCGACGGCCTGGTGGTTCGGCGGCCCCGTGCGCGACGCGGTGACCGTCACGGTGGTGCTCGGGCTGTCGGTGGCGGTGTGGAACGTGCTGCACCTGTGGTTCTGGACGTTCCGGGCGCAGGCCAGGGAGGGGCGCGACGCCCTGGCCCGCCTGGCGGCGGCCGAGGAGCGACTGCGGTGCGCCCGGGACGTGTACGCCCTGCTCGCGAACGAACTGTCGGCGCTCGTCCTCAAGGCGGAGCTGGCGTCGCGACTGGCACTGGTCGACGGGGAGCGGACCCGCAAGGAGACCGTCGAGATGCGGGCGCTCGCGGCTGCCGCGCTGGCCCGGATGCGCGAGGCCGTGCACGGCTACCGCAGCGTCGGCCTGCGCGAGCAGGCGCACACGGTGGCGCGGGTGCTGCGGAACTCCGGCGTGCGGTGCACCGTGACGCAGCCGGAGCAGGACCTGCCGCCCGCGCTCACCGGGCCGCTGGTGTCCGTGCTGCGGGAGGCGGGCACCCACGTGCTGCGGCACGGCGAGGCGCGGTGGTGCACCATCGAGATCGTCCGCGAGGGGGCCGCGGCACGGCTGACGATGGTCAACGACGGCGCCGGCGACGGTGGCCCGGACATCGACCGCAGCGGGCTGCCGGGGCTGGCCGGCCGGCTGCGGGAAGCGGGCGGCACGCTGCGCACCTGGCGGAAGGACGGCACGTTCACCCTGGAGGCCACCGTCCGGGCCGGGTCGTGACCGGCCCGGGCGGCGGGCGCGACACCACCGGCGCCGCAACCGGACGGCGGACCGGCCCCCGCGCGGGGTGGCCCGGTCCGCCACACGCCGCTCAGCCGGTAGCCGTCAGCGCCCCACCGGGCAGGAGGGACTCGTCGGCCGTGGGCCACCGCGTCGGGTCGTCGCCGAGGGTGATGAGCTCGGCGACCTGGAGGCGGCACCACGGCGACACGGAGATGTCGCCCGTGCCCACCGCGTACACGAAGTCCGCCCAGTCGACCCACTCGAAGTCGCCGATGGCGCGCGGGTCGGGGCTCGGGCGGTCGTCGGTCACCACCCGGAACACCGGGGAGACCGCGTTCTCCGCCACGCCGTTGTCCATCACGGCGCGGTAGCGGAACGCGGGCAGGACCAGGTCCGGCGCCGGCGCCGCCAGGCCGAGCTCGGCGCGCACCGTGCGGGTCACCGCCGCGGGGACCGGTTCCCCCGGCACCGGATGCCCGTAGCACGAGTTCGTCCAGATCCCCGGCCACGTGCGCGTCCGGTCGCTGCGCATGGTGAGCAGCAGCTTCGCGTCGCTGGTGAAGACGTAACAGGAGAACGCCAGGTGCAGCGGCGTACGCAGGTGGTGCACCGTCGCGCCCTCCGTGGCACCCACGGGCCGTCCCTGTTCGTCGAGCAGCACGACCTGTGCCATGGTGTCCCTCCCCACCGGGATTCAGCTCGCCTGTGCGAAGGCGGCGGCGATCACGGTTCCCCAGCCGGTGCTCGCCACCTGCAACGGCACCAGCTTCGCGCGGGGCCGCAGGAACGCCAGCGCGTCCGCGAGGGGCTTGCCGCGCACGCCGCGCCAGGTTCCCGACACGTGCACCAGCGCGAACGCGATGGCCGCGATCATCGGCACGGCGCCCCAGGTGAACCCGCCGATGGCGAGCACCGACACGCACACCGTGGAGCCGCCGACCGCGATCAGCCCGCTCGCGACCGCCATCGCGCGGGTCAGGCCCAGCGCGCGGACGCACGTGCGGATGTTGAAGGCGGCGTCCTCCGGCCAGTCCTCGGCGGTGTTGACCATGACGATGCCGACCTGGTTCGCGCCGAACCCGATGATCACGGCCAGCAGCGGCCACGACAGCTCACCGGGCACGGACCGTACGACGACGAGCATCGGCAGCCAGATCAGCACCGCGGCGAGGCCGGGGATCTGCCCCACGCCGGAGCTCTTCAGGTGCACCGGCGGGATCGAGTACTGGGCGCCGATCCAGAGGGTGAACGCGACCAGGGGCAGGACGTCCCAGTGTCCGGTGCGGAAGGTGAAGTAGGTCGCGAGGGCGAGCACGCCCACGCCGGTGGCGGCGATCTGCCACCGCACGTTGCGCAGCCCCAGCCCGTACACCGCCTCGGACAGCCACGTCTTGTACACGGCGTCGACGTCGCGGTCGGCGTACGCGTTGGTCATGTCGATGAAGTGCATGATGGACAGCGCCATCACGATCACCAGCGCGAAGTGGACGGAGGCCAGGGTGCTCACGTCGTCCACCGACAGCAGCGACGGGATCGCGTAGATGGCCAGCATCACGGGCAGGAACTCGACCCGGCGGATGCGGATGGAGTGGTAGATCGGGCGTCGCGCGGTGGCCGGCGCCGGTGTGGGGGGCACGCCCGCGCGCGCCTCTTCGACGGTCATGGTGTCTTCCTTCGAGGTTGAGGAGCAGGGTGGCGCTCACCGGGCCGGCGAGCACGGTTTTCGCTGCGGCGGCGGTGCCGGTGCGGGCCGGTCCGGCTCGGCGGTCACCGCGCCCTCCCTCGTGAGCGCCCCTGACCGTGGTCAGAGGATCTGGATCCGCTGGAGGTGCCGGGAGGAGTTGCCGCGGAAGGCGTTGCGGCCGTGCAGCAGCGCCTGGTTGTCGACGACGACGATGTCCCCGTCGACCCACTCGTGGTGGTAGCAGACGTCCGGGTGGTGCAGCCGGTCGCGCAGGTCGGCCATGAACGGCTCGGCCTCCTCCGCCGACCTGCCGCCGATGGACACCCAGACCGGGTTGCGGTACCGCTCCGGGTCGAGCGGCTCGCCGTACCGCATGATCGTCTCGCCGGTCTCCGAGTGCGTGGTGAGCAGGGGCGACACGGTCTCGCCGCCGTAGTAGCCGAGCTTCTCCGTGCGGTAGCTGACCTCCGTCGCCGCCCACTCGCGCACCAGCTCCGGCGAGGCGCGCCGGATCACCTCGGTGCTGTCGGAGAACACGGTCTCGCCACCGCCGCCGGGCACCGGCGCCTCGAGGCACTGGAAGAGGAAGTACCGCGGCGCGGCCCGCGCGAACGCGCCGTCCCAGTGGAACGGCACGTCCGTACGGCTGAACAGGTAGTTCTTCGGGTCCTCCTGGACCACCAGGTCCAGGACGGCGCCGAAGTCCCAGGTCAGCACCTCGCCCCAGGTCTCGCAGTAGGCGACGAGGTCCTCCCTGCTCAGCAGGGGGAAGCCGCGCAGCACGACCACCTTGGACTCGATCGTCCAGCGCTCCAGCGTCGCCGGCGCGATGTCCCGCAGGTCGGCGCCGTCGTGTGCCGCCGTCAGCAGCGTGCCGAACGGCGCCAGCGGCGTCCGCTCGAGGCGTAGCTCGTCTGCCGTGGTCATGACGCGATCTCCTCCTGCCGGAAGTGGGGGTTGACGTAGTGGCTCGGCCGGCCGTTGCGCCAGACGAGCGAGGCCCGGTCACTCTCGGCCTGGCTGCGCTTGACCAGCGTCAGGTTGACGCCGTCGTCGAGGACCACGCCGTGCCACGGCGTGAGCCAGCTGTCCCTGGTACGGATGAGGTGGAGGCCGATCTTCTCGGCGTGCCGGGGCTGCGGGTGGATCGACAGCCGCAGCGAGTCGGGGAACTTCGTGGCGACCAGGTCTCCCCAGGCCCGGCTGCGCCGGATCATCTGGTAGGCGAACTCCTTGCAGTGCTCGCGCAGCTTGGTCCGGCTCATGCCGGGGTGCAGCGGGGCCTGGTCCTCGAGCATGAACCGGTGCATGCCGTTGAACAACGACCGGGCGCCCAGGTCGGTCAGCACCTCGGCGCGGATGTCCTCCAGGGGCGTGGCGTACTCGGCGAGGAGCCGCCGGCGCATCTCGTCGTAGGGCATCGCCCCGAACGCGTCGTCGAGCGAGTACATCGAGACCGCGGACGCGCCGGTCTGTTCGATGATGCGCTGCATCTCCGTGCGGTACGCGGTCACGTCCTCGTCGGGGATGCCGAGCAGGTCCGAGAAGACGTGGCCGTCGGAGCAGATGAGGATCCGCGCGCCCGTCGGGTGGTAGTGGCTGACCTGCTCGCAGAAGGACTGGAGGAACTCGACGGAGATCCGCTCGCCGAGGTCGGGCAGCGAACCGACCACCTTCTCCGGGTTGCGGGACTTCGCGGGGAACGCCGGCAGCACGAAGTGCAGCGGTTCGCCGCTGCGCACGTAGCGGCCCACCCGCTCCTCGTGGGTGGCGAAGCAGTCGTCGCACGGCTGCGCCGCGCACGGGTCGTCGGCGTGTTCGAGACGGCGGAAGCGGAAGACCAGTTCGAGTATCTGCCGGGCGAGCGTGCGCTCCCGGCTACCGACCTGTTCGTCCTCGGCAACGGTCATGTCGTGTCCGATCGCATCGTGGTTTCCTTGTCGCCGGCGGACGGGCCGACCGGGGCGACGCGCCGGCGCCGCGCGGCACGCGCGCCCTTCGGCGGGTCGATGTGCACCAGCTCCGTACGCGTGCTGATCTTCAGCTTCCGGTACGCCCGCGTCAGGTGCTGCTCGACGGTGCTGACGGTGATGAACAGCCGGTCGCCGATCTCCCGGTTGGTGTGCCCCCGGGCGGCCAGGTTCACGACGCGGCGCTCGGCGTCGGTCAGCGTGGCGAGCCCGTCCTTCGCGCCGGCCACCGGAGGGTCGAGGGCGTCGTCGGACGGCTTGAGCTTGCGCCGCAGCAGTTCGGCGTGGCAGCCCTCGGCGAGCTGGAGGGCGTGCGCGCCCATCATCTTGGCGCGCCCGAACTCGCCGAGGGCGTGCCCCGTCTGGCTCAGGTCCGCGAAGACGTGGGCCAGTTCGTGCCGGTCCCCGCTGGCGTGCAGCAGGTCCATCGCCTCGCGCAGCATCACCTGGCGTTGCTTGGGCGCGTACGCCGCCGCCAGCGCCCGCAGCCCCATGCCCTTGGCGCGCGGGGCGTCGCCACCCGGCAGCGCCAGGTGTTCGGTGACCAGCTTCCGGGCCCGGTCCGGCCGCCCCAACCGCACGTACAGCCGGGCGAGGTCGACCCGCCACGGCAGCGTGGAGGGATCGTCGGCGCCCCAGATCACGGCGAGCTGGCCGGTGGTCTGGAAGTCCGCGAGCGCGGCGTGCCGCCGGTCCACGGCGTCGTAGTAGACGCCCCGGGCCCGCAGATACTGCGGCCAGAACAGGCTCTGGCGCATCGCGGCCGGCGTCGGCTCCCGCAGGGCCGCCTCGGCCCGGGAGAGTTGCCCGGTCATCGTGCAGGCGAGGACGAGATGCGCGAGCGGCGAGCCGACGGCGACGCCCCACGCGGCGGGCGGCATCGTGGCCAGCGCGTCGCGCGCGTGCCGCTCGGCGGCGGCGAGGTCGCCGCGGCACAGGGCGATGGCGGCCCGCACGTCGGTCAGGACGGCCCGCCAGCTCGTGATGTCGTGCGCCTCGGCCTCCTCGGCCAGCTTCTCGCACCACTCGGCGGCACGGTCGAGGTGGCCGGCGCGGATCAGCACCCGCAGCGCGTGCCACACCGAGACCAGGAGGGAGTCACCGGGGCGGGCGCGTTGCAGCACCTCCTCGGCGCGGTCGACGGCCGCCCCCGGCCCCGGGTCGCCGGGAACGCCGCCGCCGTGCGGGCGGCAGTGCCGCAGCCACTCGCGGGTGGCGAGGTGGTCGGCGCCGAGGTCCGGATCCGGGTGCGCGGTGAGGTCGCCCACCCCGCCGAGCGCCTCCACCGCCTCGTCGTGCCTGCCCTGCCAGGCCAGCGACCGGGCGAGCAGCAGCGCGTCGGCCTCGTCGAGGAGGCCGGCGCGGCCCGCCCTCGCCAGCGACGACAGGTGACGCGGAACCGCCTCGGGGTCGCTGCGCCAGTGCACCCGGACGAGGGCGGCCTCCACGGCGGCCCGCTCGCGGCCGTCGTCGGTGGATCTCAGCGCCAGTTCCAGGCAGTCCGCGGCATGCCGTACGGCGCCGTCGGCGACGGCCTCGGCGGCCGCCGCGACCAGCACCGGCGTGGCCCAGGGCTCGGCCGGCTCACCGACGCCCACCAGGTGCGCGGCCACCTCGGCGGGGGACGCGCCGTCCTCGTGCAGCAGGCGCGCGGCCCGCGACCGCAGCGCCGACTGCGTGCGCGGCGGGCAGTCGTCGAGCACCGCGGCGCGTACCGCCGGGTGGTGGTAGGAGCAGCCGTGGGTGAGGCCCGCCTCGTTGAGCGCGCCGAGCACCTGCCGGGTGGTCGCCGCGCAGAGGCCCACCAGGCCGGTGACGAGCCCGGCGGACGCGGCGGGGCCGACGATCGCGAGAGCGCGGGCGACGTCGAGCAGCCGGGGATCGCTGCGGTGCAGGCAGGCGAGCGCGGCCTGGACGAACGACTCGCCCACCGTCGGCGCGACGTCCCCGTCCGCGCCGGTGAGGGCGTCGTCGAGCAGCGCGTGCACGAGCATCGGGTTGCCGCCGCTGACGGCGTGCGCCGACGCGGCGAGCCGCCGGGCGGCCTCCGGCTGGATCCGCTCGGCGAGCAGCCGGCCGACGCCGTCGGGCGACAGCGGGAGCAGCCGCAGGTGGCGGCAGTGCGGTTGCCTCGTGAGCTCCGCCCGGAACGCCGCCGCCTCGGGCCGCGCGCCGACGCAGCCGCTCAGCACGAGCAGCACCCGCGCGAACCGGATGCGCCGTTGCAGGTACAGCAGCGCCTGCAACGACAGGGAGTCCGCGAACTGGACGTCGTCGACGACCACCACCAGGGGGCGGTCGGCGGCGACGTCGAGCAGGACCTGGCAGACGTCCTCCAGCAGCTGCGCGTCGCCGTGCCGCAGGGTGGGGGCGTCCGGGTCCCCCGCCGGCCCGGTGTCGCGCCGCAGCAGCGGCAGGTGGTCGGTCGAGGTGGTCTGGGCCCGGAGGCTGTGGAACAGCTGGCCCACCACCCCCAGGGAGATCATGCTCTCGGCGACCGAACAGGCCGCGGTCAGCACGAGCGCGCCGTCGCCGACCGCCACCTCGGCGACGGCGTTCACCAGCCGGGTCTTCCCGCTGGCGACGCCGCCGTCGACCAGCGCGACCCGGCCCTGGCCCGCGGCAGCCGTCGCGTACGTCTCGGCGAGGTCGGACAGCAGGTGTTCTCTCTCGATCAGTGCCATGTGGTCACCTCCGGACACTCCTGAGGCTCGGGTCGACCGGCGACTCACCCCGGTTGTTCGGCGTGGGCGACCGTGGCGCCGCCGCGCGAAGCCGAGCTGAGCGACCGGGTGTGCGCCCTGACGCTGCGCAGCACCGCGGACATGTTGTCGTTGAGATAGAAGTGACCGCCCGGGTGGACGGCGAACTCGAACCCGGCGTCGGTGTGTTCCCGCCACGCCCGCGCCTCGTCGACCGTCACCCGCGGGTCGCTGTCGCCGATGTGCGCGACGATCGGGCAGTCCAGCCGTGGCGCGGGCCGGTACTCGTAGGTCTCGGCCGCGGTGTAGTCGGAGCGGATGGCCGGCAGGACCATCCGCACCACCTCCTCGTCCGCCAGCAGGGCGCTGTCCGTGCCCGCCAGGGCGCGTACCTCGGCGATCAGGCCGGCGTCGTCCCGCAGGTGGGTCCGCTCCTCCTTGCGGAGGTGCGGCGCCCGCCTGCCGGAGACGAACAGCGCGGTCGGGCTGACGCCCGCCCGCCGCAGCCGCAGCGCGACCTCGAACCCGATGGTCGCGCCGAGGCTGTGGCCGAACACGGCGATCGGCCGGTCGACCAGCGGAAGCAGCGCCGCCACCAGCCGGTCCGCGATCTCGTGGACCGACGTGAGGCCCGGCTCCCGCAACCGGTCCTGGCGACCGGGGTACTGGACGGCGAGCACGTCGACCTCGGGTGCGAGCGTCCTGGCCACCCGGACGAAGTAGCTCGCCGAGCCGCCCGCGTGCGGCAGGCACAGCAGCCTGGTCGCCGCCTCGTCCGCCGGATGGAACCGGCGCACCCACAGGTCGGTGTCTGTCATCTCGTCCCCCCGCGAATCAGCTCGTGGTCGCCGGTGCCGGCGCGGTCGCGCCGGGGCTGCGTCAGCGGCCCGCGTCCGTCCGGGCCTCGCTCCAGCTGATCGTGGTGGGCCGGACCGCCGCCAGGTCGCTGGTGGTCCAGCTGTCCACGACGTCGATGCGGACGTCACCCTCCGCCGGAGCGTCGGTCCCGTCGAAGAAGAAGGCGTTGAGAATCTCGGTCGCGTTGACAGACATGGGAGTCCCCTCTCGCACAGCTTGGCCCGGTGGTGCGGAACGCCACCTAAACCTGCTGGACGGGTACGTGTTTCAACAAGGTCTGCGTTCATCGTCTCCGCGACGGTTCGTCACAGCGGAATCGTGAATCTCTCATACCCGTCACACACGGCATGCTGGGTGACCTTTGTCAATACCCGCTCCAGCCGCCCGCGCGTTCGGCGGCACCGCACTCCAGGTCGGGCGGCGACCCGGGGAAGCCCTTGTGCGACAGGGGTCACGAGCGGTGGGCCGGCCGGCGGAGCGGGCCACGGGAATTGCTCCCCGCCAGCCACGGGAGCAACCTTCGGGAGGTCACGGGCACTGTTCCCCGTCCGGCCGTGCGCCGTTCACCTGGCCCGGATGAGGAACTCACGCCCCACCACCACCCGACAATGCCTGACCAGCAACTCCACA